>CASDTD010000197.1 GCA_949283445.1 uncultured Coriobacteriia bacterium
CTGACCAAGGAGCAGCTGTTCGTCTCGGATGCGCCCATTTCCCTGCAAGGCGCCTATTCCTTCGAGAAGAAGCTGCCGCCCTCGCTGAAATCCGAGCTGTGCTACCCGCCGTTCTCTCCGCGTCTGTCCAAGACCTTCGACGCACATGAGGGCGTGCTCGACCAGGTGGAGCAACGCGACCGCGTGCTGTTCTACCCGTACGATTCCATCGATCCGTTCTTGCGCATGCTGGCCGAGGCGGCCAGCGACCCGACGGTCCTTTCCATCAAGATCACGCTGTACCGCCTGGCCTCCGATTCCCGCGTGGCCCAGCACCTGTGCGAGGCGGCGGAAAACGGCAAGGACGTCACCGTGCTCATGGAGCTGCGCGCCCGTTTCGACGAGGCCAACAACATCGACTGGTCCGAGCATCTCGAAGAGGCCGGCTGCAACATCATCTACGGCATGGAGAACTACAAGTGCCATTCCAAGATCTGCCTGATCACCCGCCGCAAGGGCGACCGGCTCGTCAACATCACGCAGATCGGCACGGGCAACTACAACGAGAAGACCGCGCGTCTCTACACCGACATCTGCCTGTTCACGGCCGATGAGGGCATCGGTCAGGATGCGGTCAACTTCTTCCAAAACATGCTCATCGGCAACCTGAACGGTGCCTATGAAAACCTCCTCGTGGCCCCGGCGACCATGAAGCGCACGATCATCAAATGCATCGACGAGCAGATTGCCAAGGGCGCCGAAGGCCGTATCACCATCAAGGCGAATTCCGTTACCGAGCGCGAGATCATCGACAAGCTCGCCGAAGCATCGCAGGCTGGTGTGCAGATTCGCATGAACATCCGCGGCATCTGCTGCCTGCTGCCGGGCATCGAGGGCAAGACCGACAACGTCCACGTGCGCAGCATTGTCGGGCAGTTCCTCGAGCACAGCCGCATCTACTGCTTCGGCGCGGGCGACGACGTGAAGATGTACATCTCGTCTGCCGACCTCATGACGCGCAACCTGGTGCATCGCGTCGAGGTGGCTGCACCCATTTACGACGAAGGCATCAAAGCGTCGATTCTGCTGTTCCTGGACAAGATTTTCACCGACACGCTCAAGGCGCGCACCTTGCAGCCCGACGGACGTTACGTGCCTGTCTTGGAAGGACGTGACGCGAGCTTGCACGAGGGCGAGCCGCCGTTCTGCATGCACGATTGGTGCGTCGAGCATCCGCTGCAGCAGATTGCCGCGCCTGAAAAGCCAAAGGTCGGCAAACATGCCAAGGTTCGCGCTGCCGCCCCGCGCGAGAAGGCGAAAGTGGAAGAGCCGGCACGTCAGCCTGCGCCGGCAGACGAGCCCAAGCAACAGGCCGCTCCCGAAGAGCGCAAGTCCGGCTGGCAGAGGTTCAAGGCGCTGTTCGGCGGGAAATAAGGCGAGGCGTCAAGCTGACGTAGCTGCGCCCCCGGTATGGTCTGAGCGTTTCTCGGGCCGTGCCGGGGGCTTTTTCGTGGGCGAGAGGTAGCTTTTCACCTGCGTTTGCCAGAAATCAGCGAGTTGGAGAGCAGATAGCTTGCGCGGATGCTCCCCAACTCGGCTTCGTTTGGTGAATTGCCATTTCCCGAAGAGTTGGAGAGCGGATTAGGTCCTGGAATGCTCTCCAACTCGGGTTTTTCTGGCAGGGGAGTGCGGGAGCGCTCTTCGTCTGTAGGGCATCCGGGCTGCCAGTCCATCACAGCATCGATATGTTAGCAAAGGTTGACATTAGAGTTAGCCAGACCTAATATCCTCCTGTAAGTTACCTATGGCAAACATGCTGTACGGTATTCGATTCTGAGCGGAGGGAAAGCGAATGAGCTGGTACAC
>CASDTD010000198.1 GCA_949283445.1 uncultured Coriobacteriia bacterium
TCCTTGGACGCCTCGGCCGCCTGGCCGCCCTCCTCGACAAGCGTCCACACCTGGTTCCAGACGCGCTTCAAGAAGCGCTCCATGGCCGCGCAGCCCTTGTCATCCCACTGCAAGTCCTTGTCGGGCGGTGCCATGAACAAGATGTAGGCGCGCGCGGCGTCCACGCCGTACTTCGCGATGACGTCCTCCGGCGAGATGACGTTGCCCTTGCTCTTGGACATCGTCTCGCCGTTCTCGTCTTTCACCATGCCCTGGCACAGCAGGTTGGTGAACGGCTCGTCGAAATCGACCATGCCCATGTCGCGCGCGACCTTCGTCCAGAAACGCGAGTACAGCAGATGCAGAATCGCGTGCTCAATGCCGCCGATGTACTGGTCGACCGGCATGAAGCGGTTGGCCTTGGCGGAGTCGAACGGCGCGGTGTCGTTGTGCGGGTCGGTGTAGCGCAGGTAGTACCAGCTCGAGCACGTGAACGTGTCCATGGTATCGGTCTCGCGATGCGCGGGCTTGCCGCACTTCGGGCACGTGCACTCGTAAAAGCCCTTGTTGTCTTTCAGGGTCTCGCCGGCGGCGATGTCGATGTCCATAGGCAGCTCGACGGGCAGGTCCTGTTCGGGAACCGGCACGATGCCGCAGTCGTCGCAGTAGATCATGGGAATGGGGTTGCCCCAGTAGCGCTGGCGGCTGATGAGCCAATCGCGCAGGCGGAAGTTGACCGTGCCCTCGCCGCACCCGTGCTCTTCGAGCCAAGCGATGACGGCCTTGCAGCCTTCGGAATCTTTACCGCCTTTGAGCCCCGTGAACTGCCCGGACTGCACCATGTAGCCGGGGTCAGCGTTGGCGCATTCCCAGTCCACCATTGTGACCACGCGTTCTTTCTCGTCCTTGAGCTGCTCGTAGAGCGGGTCGTCTTCCTTGACGATGACCGGCGGAATGTCCAGGCCGTACTTTTGGGCGAATTCGAAGTCGCGCTGGTCGCCGGAGGGAACCGCCATGACCGCACCCGTGCCGTAATCGGTCAGGATGTAGTCGGCAATCCACACGGGAACCTTCGTGTTGTTGATGGGGTTGACCACGTAGCGGCCCGTGAAGGCACCGTGCTTTTCGCGGTCGCCCAGCGTGCGCTCGACAGCCGTGGCCTTTTCCGCGATCTCGATGACCTCGTTGCAAGCAGCCTCGTATTCCGTGCCCGCGATGAGCTCCTTCACCATATGGTGCTCGGGCGCGAGCAGGAAGAACGTGCAGCCGAACAGCGTGTCAGGGCGCGTCGTGAACACGGTGATCTTGGTGTCGGTGGGCTCACCAGCCTCATCGCACAGCGTGAAGTCGACGTGCGCGCCCTCGGAGCGGCCGATCCAGTTGGCCTGCATCTGCTTGACGCGCTCGGGCCAGCCGGGCAGCTTGTCGAGGTCGTCGAGCAGCTCTTGAGCGTAATCGGTAATCTTCAGGTACCACTGGTCAAGCTCTTTGCGCTCCACGACGGAATGGCAGCGCCAGCACGTGCCCTGCTCCACCTGCTCGTTGGCGAGCACGGTCTTGCACTCCGGGCACCAATTGACCGGATTGCTGCGGCGCTCCACCAGCCCCTTCTCGTACATCTTCGTGAAGAACCACTGCCCCCAGCGGTAATAGTCTTCCTTGCACGTGACCACCGTGCGGTCCCAGTCGTAGGAAAGGCCCATGCGCTTGAAGGACGCCTTCTGCGTCTCTATGTTGGCGAAAGTCCACTTGGCGGGATGGCTCTTGTGCTTGATGGCGGCGTTTTCCGCCGGCAGGCCAAACGCGTCCCACCCAATGGGATGCAGCACGTCATAGCCGTTCATGTGCAGGTAGCGCGCGTACACATCGCCGATGGTGTAGTTGCGCACATGCCCCATGTGGATGTCGCCCGAAGGGTACGGGAACATCTCGAGGACGTACTTGGCCGGACGCTCGCTTTTCTCGTCGAGCTTGAACAGCTCCTCGTCGGCCCATACCTGCTGCCATTTCGGCTCTATGCTCTGCGGATCGTAGCCTTGCGGCATGACGCGCACCTCCGATTACACGTGTTGAAAACCAGTCGCCCTACTATACCGCAGGCAAACGGCATC
>CASDTD010000199.1 GCA_949283445.1 uncultured Coriobacteriia bacterium
ATCCATACTCAGCAGGGCTCTCAAGTGCCCGAGTCGTACTCAGCAGGGCTCCCAAGTGCCACACAGCCAAGCGCGCGGTACTCAGCAGCGGCCCCAAGTGCCACGCTCCCCCCAACGCAAAACGGCCCGCCGGGCGCCGGAGCACTAGTGTGCCCGACGTCTCAAGAGCACCATTGTCAGGGCTGTCGTCACAACCAGAATAACGGCCACGACTGCTGCAACGAGCAACACCATGCGTATGCTCGCGCTACCCGTCACGATGGCGGCAAGCTGCGCAAAGGGCGTGCTTAAAAACGTGCCTCCAGCCATGGCGAAGGACACGAACCCCATTGCCGTCGACTGCATATCGGGCGCGACGACCTGGGAAAGAACCATGGGCGTGAAACAGGTGATGATGAGCAGGGCAACGCCCGCGCCCGCCGCGCCCACACCGAACAAGATGATGTTGGGTGACGTGGCATTGCAACCGAAGAAACAAGCAAGCAGAGAAAACGCTGCCATTACATAGGCAATGGGCATCAGCGCGTTTCTCAGAACTTTGAAGAGGAAGGAGAACACCAGGGACACGATGATGCCGCCAATGGAGAAAACCGACGTCATCGCAGCGGGAACCATGGCGTTGGTGACGCCCGCCTCGGCAAGCAACGACGAGGCGTAGACAATGATCGGCTGCGTGACCACGCACATCAGCAAGAAGTAGATGATGAACACGAACGCCAGGACGGGAAGCTTGCCACCCTTGCGCTTCGGCCCTTCGTCAGCCTGTACATGTGCCGGCTCGCGCATGACAAATACCGACAGCGCGACCAGGATAACGCCGAGCGCGTACACGAGAAACGTGCTCTGCCAGCTGAACCCGCATAAAAACCCGCCGAGCAAGTTCGTGACGATGGTACCGATATTGAGTATGGCGTTTCCGGCACCAATCAGCTGGGAGCGCTTGCTCTCATCGGAAAAAGACGCAAGTACCAGAGCATTGGAAAGCGGCATGATGGTGCCCAGGCCGACGCCCAAAAGCGCGCGGGAAACGAGCAGCAGGGCAAACCCCGCCCCGTCTTGGAGCAAAAAGGGGAAACACCCGGAAACCACCACGAGCGCTGAAGAAAAAATAGTCAACGTGCGGTACTTGACCTTGCGCCCCATCAAGGCGCCGGCGACAACCGCCGTCACCGCCTGAAACGCCGCCGTGATGGTGACGACATACCCTATAGCAGACGCGGAAACAGCCGGATACGATGAGGAAATGGAAGCAACCGCCGGGGAAATGGCGGATATAGTCGGTGACATGAAGTAGATCATCATGATAACGATGGTAATCGCTGCGGCACCACCGCCTTTTTTGGCTGTAGAAGTATTCACGTTGTACCTTCTCACAAATAGAAAGACCGGAAATCAATCCTTGATTTCCACAAGTTTTATTTCGAAGTTCAGATCCTTGCCTGCCAGGGGATGGTTGAAATCGATACGGGCGATACCCTCTTTAACCTCCGTGACACGCGCGGGGAATCTCAGCCCTTCTTGCGTGACGAAATAGAACAGCTTGCCGATTTCGATGTTCTGCGCATTGGGAATCGCGTACATCGGGCCTTTTTCGACGCGCGTCACGTCGTATTCACCATAGGCGTCTTTAGCAGGGATGTGCACGATGCGCGTCTCCCCCACACTCATGTCGCGCACGGTCTCGTCAAAGCCGTTGATGACCTTTCCCGAGCCGACTTCGAACTCGAGCGGCTCGATGCCATCAGTGCTGTCGAACACCGTGCCGTCATCGAGCGTCCCCGTATACTCCACAACTGCAGTTTTTCCATAGGCAATCATGGCATCCCCTTCCTGAAGCATTCGAGTCGTAAAACAATGGACGGATGCCCGCATGAAGCACATCCGCCCATCTGAGCTACCGACTAGAGCCTGTCCTAGTCTTCTTCAACCTGCGCGGCTTTGACTCTCTTCGTGACGTTTCTGACAAACGCCAAGATGACAAAACCAAGCACGAGCATGGCGCAACCGGATACCAAGAACACAATGGTGTAGTCAGTCGTTCCAGCCACAGCAGCAACGAGCTGCATGTACGGACTGGAAATGAAACCGCCGATATTCATGGACATAGCGGTAAACGCGAGAGCTGCAGAGGCGACAGCGGGCGTACAGGCAACGGAAACGCACTGCGGAATCGCAACATTCAGTGTTGCGTGTCCAATGCCGAATATGCACACGCACACGATGACGAAGACAAGGGACTCGACAATACCGACGCTCGTAAAGAGCAAGAAATGGGCAATGGCCACGATGAAGAAGCAGACGGGCAGAACGTAAAACTTGAGCTTCCTGAACACGAAACCGAAAATCGCCGAAACGACAATGCCGACAATCGTGAACAGGGACTGGAGCTGACCGCCAATAACGGCGTCGCAAACACCGTGGGTAATCAGGCAGCTGGTCAGAGCCGTCATGAACGGGTAGTCGAACAGCATTACAATGGCGAACAAGGAGATGAAAATCCACCCCGTTCCCGTAATCTTGGTCTTTTCGCCCTTCTTCTCTTCTTGGGCAGGGGCGTCATTCCCCAAATCGGGGTCTTTCCAGAAAATAGCAACAATGAGCAGGACGACGATGCCAACGGCGTACAGCCAAAACGCAGCATTCCAGGCAATCGCCACCATCACGCCGCCGATGGACGTCGCGAACACGGCGCCGACATTGAATGCGATATTGCCAATACCATAACCCGACGCGCGCTTATTCTCATCGACGAAAATCTGCGCAATATAAGCAAAGATAATCGGCTGCAAAAATCCGAGGAAGAACCCGAAAACAAGGCGGTCAATCATAAGAGCCGCAAACGGAGTCCCCTCGGGAAGAACTGCAGGCAAGACACCGAAAACGGCCATGAACCCTGTCGCTATCATCAACATATGCTTTGCTTTTACAATTCTCCCGACAATCTGGCCACATACCAGAGCACCAACAATTTGGGCGAGAGAAACGCCTGTGGACAAATACGACGCTACACCTGTATCAACACCATACTGTTCAGCGATGGCAGGAAGAGACGGGATGATGTACCCCATGTCCGGAATGACGAAGTAAACAGCGCAGATCATGAAGAATACGCCGAATGTCACACCTGTCTGCTTCTTAGTGAGACTTGACATAAGAACTGCCCCCCTAGCTTAGGGTCGAGCATCCCTGCCCCGCCGATATATGCTGACTATAGCCAAGCAGGGATGCTATAGGAAAAAGTGATGATTTACTCGTTTTGTTCCTGCTGCACCGTGCCCGCCTTCGGAACGAAAATCGTATACTTCGACTTTTCGGAAAAATCGCGCATCAACTCGTCGACCTTCCCGTACTGCATGACCAAAGCCTGGCAATGCTTAACGCACAGGGGCTTTTTGCCCTTGGCGGTACGCTCGGCACACAGGTCGCATTGATCGGTTGGAACGGGAATGTAGTCGAATTGGTATTTGTCAGGACCTATCTGCCAAGGACCCACTTCGAAGATCTTTATGCCCCAACGGTCAACGGGCAAATCATGCTCCATCTGACACGAGACCTCACAGGAATGGCACCCTGTGCAGTACTCGTAGTTAATCAGGAGACCATAGTCGTTAGCAGCCATTTACACCAGCTCCTCATCGGCAGCAAACCGCGTGGCTATCTCGTGCATATCGGTATCGCCAAGCGCAATTTCCTCCGGCTTGCAGGGATACACACAGCACATCTGCGACTTGCAGTTATTGCCAAAGCCGCTTTCGCCGCATCCAGCCTCGACGATGACATTCGGATTGGAAATGTACGTGTCATAGCAGCCGTTCCCCTCGTCTTGCGCGGGCGCCTCGGGGAACCACCAGGCGTGGTCGAGCGCTATGGTCGAGGGGTCGAGCACGGGCCTGACGTTCGCCTTGAGCTGGATACGTCCCAAATGGTTCTCGATCCAGCACCAATCGCCGTCCTTGATGCCGTACCTCTCCGCCGTCTCAGGGCAAATCTCGAACTCCGCATCTGGATGTAGAGCGCGCAAATGCGGAATCTGCCTATGCTCGGAATGGAACGAAGCCCATGTGCGGGCACCTGTCGTCATGATGAGCGGGTACTTCTCCAGGTACTCGTCCTTGTCGAAGCGGTCGGGGATGTTGTAGGGGCTGTACGGCGGCTCGGCATAATGCGGAACAGGCTTCTGACCCCACATGCCGAACATCGTCGAATACAACTCGACACGGCCTGTGGGCGTGTTGAAACCGAGCTTTCCGTCGGGACGCTGCTCGCCGTGGCGGAACTTCTCGTAATGGTACTCAGGGTAAATCCAGTTCTCCTCGCGGGCCTCCTCGAAGGTCATGCCCGTCTCTTTCATTGTGAAGGTAAAGAACTCCTCGAGCGTGTCGCCAGGCCACAGCTTGTCGTTCCACTGACGGCCGAGCTCCCAGCAAATCTCCATGTCCGACTTCGATTCACCAAGCGGCTTGCAAGCCTGGTTAGTCGTCTGCACATGATAGTAGATGGAACGAATACCGTTGCGTTCTGGATACATGCACACGGGAAGGAACACGTCGCAGCAGGCCTGCGCCGTCGGCGTCATGAAGGGATCAACCATGACGTTGAACTCCGCGTTCTTGTAGGCCGGCTCCATGCGCGTACTGGGCTCCTGCGCCGTGCACGACAGCGGGTTGCTCGACTGAATCCAATTCGCGCGAATCTTATACGGACGCCCGCTCAGCATCTGGTCGATGGTCATATCCGCCTGCGTCAAGACAACGCCCGAATACTTGAGCGCGGGGAAATCCTCGCCGCCGATTCGCTGTGCCTGCTCCTCTGGTGTCAGGCATTCGGCCGGGTCAGGCGGGTTCCAGGTCTGGATGTTGAAGGGCTGATGCACCGTGACCATACCACCGGGGATATCGATTTGCCCGGTAATTGCCCACAGGTCGACAACGGAAGCAGAGCCGGCCAGGCATTCCATGGTCATGTCGAGCGCAAGACCCCACTGCACGCACGAAGGCTTTTCGGCCATCATCTCTGCCGCGCGGGCAATCTTCTCGGCCGGAACCCACGTGACCTCTTCGGCACGCCCGAGCGTCCACTCCTTCGTGGCCTCATAGTATTCGTTAAAACCATAGCACCAGCTCTCGACGAACTCGTGGTCGTAGAGGTCATGCTCGATGATGTACTTGCCCATGGCCAAGGACAGCGCCGCGTCGGTTCCGCAGCGGACTTGGAGCCATAGATCCGCTTTAGCAGCGAGCCAAGTAAGTTTCGGATCGACGACAACGAGCTTGGAGCCGCGCTTCATGCAGTCCACAACCCAGTGGCCAAGGTTGCCGTCGGCGTTGGAGCGTAAGGGGTTGTTGCCCCACACGAAGATGTTCTTTGGCGGCACCCACCCCGGATGGTCGTAGCGGTCCCAGTGGTTCATGGAAAAGTCGGGGACGCAATACGTTCCCATCAGCACGTTGCATGCAGCAACGCGCGGGACATAACAGCTGTTGCCGGAGAGCATGTACGCATACTGAACAGAGCCGAATGCGTACTGCAAACGTGTCATATACGGCGCCGTGCCACGTCCCGTCCCCAGGTGGAACACAACAGACTTCGCGCCAGACTCTTCTTTAATCTTGTCAAACTTCGTCTTGATGAGGTCGTATGCCTCGTCCCACGTGATGCGCTCCCACGCATCCGCATCTCCGCGTTTCTTCGGGTCACGCTTCATGGGGTACAGCACGCGATCGGGATGGTAGACGGCTTCCTTCAGCGCGATGCAACGCGCACAGAGACGGCCCTGATAGTAAGGGCTCTCCTCGTCGCCCTCGACCTTTATGAACCTGCCAGTTTCCTTGTCGGTGTAGATAATGACACCGCAACCATCATGACAGCCAGGAGCAGCCCAGGCACCGCTGCGCGTGGCAATCATACCGTCTTCTTCCCACTGCCAAGGAAGGTCACCACCTGTATATTTGACCGGCGGTTCGCGGAAAAAGTCAGGACGAATCTCGTTCGTTCCGCCCTGCTCGACTTCCATGTCGATGCGTTTCGTCACTACACTCACTCTCCCTTCGATCCTCTTGCTCCGATACAGAACATGCGCGCGTCTGTGAGACATGCGCCGCCACGCATGTGCGTGACATGTCAATAAGGGCGTTTCCATCTCGTAGCTCGTCGACAGCACCCGCCTTCGAGACCTCAAATGGAAACTGGAGGCTGTGCACAGAAATTCGTTCCTCCCTGGCACAACAGAGTACGAAGGGGCAAGTAAGTTTCCCATCCGCTTCGAAATGGCGCCGCTCGGGAAACGCCTGCATCGTCCGTGCAGTTTCCCGGTAGAAAACTTACTTTTCCGCTCGTATATTGCATCGCGTCAATAAGGCGTTTCGCCTAGCACGTCGCTTGCCTCGCCTTCGAAATCTCAATGCGATGTAACTCGAAGGGAGAAGACAGTGGCTTTTCACTACAAGGAACACCCCGTTCCCGCACACACCGTGCTGGACGATGGGACTGAAGTCATCCGCACCTGCGCCTGGTCGCCCCCGGGGTGTCATGCCGTCGGTTGCGGCGTAAAACTGTTCGTCAAGGACAACAAGCTCGTCAAGGTGGAAGGCGACCCCGACCACCAGCTCACGCAGGGCAGGCTATGTGTGCGCTGCCTCGACCTGAAAGAAGCGGTGTATCACCCCGACCGCATCCTCTACCCCATGAAACGCGACCCGAAAGACCGCGGCAAAGACAAGTGGGAGCGCATCTCGTGGGACGAGGCCACTCAGCTCATCGTCGATAAGACCGAGGAAATCCGCGCGAAATACGGATCCGAGGCAATCTGCCAGTACATGGGAACGGGCCGCGAGGCCGTGCGCTACGGCTTCGAGCTTTCTTCGAAGGTCCTGAGAACCCCCAACAACTGCTATGCGCAGTCCGGCTGGTCGTGCATGGGTCCGCGTCAGACCGCTATGACCATGATGCTGGGAAGCGCTTATATCGAGCTCGATTACAACGGCGGATCGCTCGAAGTCTGGGATGACCCCGACTGGAAGCGTCCCGACTACATCTTCTGCTTGGGCAAAGAGCCCCTGAAATCCAACCCCGACGGCCTGTGGGGACACGCGCTAATCGAGCTCATGAAGCAGGGTTCCAAGCTCATCTTGGTCGACCCGCGCGCGAACTGGCTCTCCACCAGAGCAGACCAGCTCATCCAGCTCATCCCCGGAACGGACGCCGCGCTGTGCCTCGCTATTCTGCACGTGCTCATTGAGGAAGACCTCTACGACCACGATTTCGTGGATCGCTGGTGCTACGGCTTCGACGAGCTCGCCGAGCGCGTGAAAGAGTACACGCCGGAAATGGCCGCCGAAACCTGCGGCATCGACGCGAGCGAAATCTACGAGTGCGCACGCAAACTCGCCTATGACGGCGGCCAGCATCACTGGTCTTTGCTCATGGGCGTCGCTGTCGACCAGAATCCCAACGGGTGTCAGGTCACGCAGTGCCTCATCGCCATGGCGGCCATCACAGGCAACCTCGACGTGCCCGGCGGCACGGTCGTCGGAGTGCAGATGCAGTTCGAAATGACCGGCGTCACCGACTACATGAGCGACGAGCTCAAGAACAAGTGCATCGGTTGGGATGTCTATCCCATCGTCAAGGTACTGCTCAACACCACGCACCCCGACATCACGCTCGAGGCACTGGAAACCGGGCGCCCCTACGAGCTGAAGATGGCCTGGATCGACTCCACCAACCTGCTCTCCCCCACCTGCTCCGCGCAGCCCAAGCGCTGGCACGATGCGCTCATGAAGATGGAGTTCACCGTCGCCAAGGAGATGTTCATGACCCCGACGGTCATGGCGTTGGCAGACGTCGTGCTCCCGCTTTCGACCTGGGCCGAGCATGATGGCATCGTCATGACCAACCAGGGCTGCCAGATGGGCATCGCGGGCGCCATCAACAAGGGTCTGCAGGTGGGCGAATGCAAGTCCGACCTCGAGATGCTCGTGCACTTCGGTAACGCGTTCTACGAGCGTTACGGCGAAGAGTACCCGTACAAGGACGTCGAGGACTACCTCGTTCACGACGTCGCCAAGCTCGACACCACCTGGGACGAGCTCAAGAACAAGGTGGTCGCCACCAACGACATCGGCGGCTACTACAAGTACGAGAAGGGCTTGATCAGAGCCGACAGGCAGCCTGGTTTCCAGACTGTGACCGGTCGTGTCGAGCTGTGGTCCACAGGCTACGGCCAGCTGGGCGATGACCCGCTGCCCTATTACTTCCCGCCCAAGTTGGGCAAGGAAGCACGTCCCGACCTTGCCAAGGAATACCCGCTAACCATGACGACGGGTGCCCGGTACTACGCATCGTTCCATTCGGAGCACCGTCAGCTGCCCTCGTTGCGCCAGCTGGTGCCCGAGCCCTGGCTCGAGATTCATCCTGACACCGCTGCTGAGCTCGGCATCAAAGACGGCGACGAAGTCACCATCGAGAACCCGTGGGGCACGGCACACGAAATCGCGAAAGTCACCCCCTCGGTACGCCGTGACGTCGTTTCCGCCGCTCATGGTTGGTGGTACCCCGAAGAGGACGGCGAAGAGCCACATCTGTACGGCGTGTGGAAGTCCAACGTCAACAGCCTCGTCCCACACCGCGTGCTGGGCAAGATGGGCTTCGGCGCTCCGTACAAGCAACTGCCCGTCAAGGTCTACAAGACCCCGAACGAAGAATGCATTCTCTAGAAAGGAGGGACTGAGCTATGAGCGATATGGGATTGATGATCGACTACGAGTTCTGCACGGGTTGCCAAAGCTGCGAGCTCGCCTGCAAGAACGAGCATGATTTCCCCATGAACAAATGGGGCATCAAGATGGTCGAGTTCGGCCCCTTCGAAATGGAAGAGGGCAAGCTCGAGTGGAACTACCTGCCGTTCCCCACGAGCTACTGCGATATGTGCGAAGACCGCGTAGCCGATGGCGGCATTCCCTCGTGCGCCCTGCATTGCCTCGCAGGCGTTATCGAGTGGGGAAGAGTCGACGAGCTTTCCGAGAAGATGAAAGCGAAAGGCGCTAAAGCGGTCATGTTTCTGCCCTAGGACAGGACGAGCCGCCAAATACCATCTGACGACTCGCAGTCCTGAGCACCACTGGTGCGCGGGAGGGCAAGCGCCCCCCGCGCACCGTCACAAGGAGGGAAATCACATGCCCATTCCATTCAGTAAAAACGAAATGACCCCTGTTCTCATACAGCCAGGATTTCCCGGAGGACCCAAGCGCACGTTGTGGAACAGCCCGATTTCTCCGCGCGAAAACCTGCTGAAAGCCCTGGCCGATAAAGACTGCGCGTTCTTGCCGAATGTCCTCGACGCGAAATCCATCAACCCGCGCTTCATACCCGACAACCGCGCGCGTGCCTTCGTTGCGGACGAGGGCGAGCCATTCACCCCTGACCATGCCGGGGAAAAGGATATGTTTGGCATCACAT
>CASDTD010000200.1 GCA_949283445.1 uncultured Coriobacteriia bacterium
CTCGAAGATGAGCCATACCAGTTCACGGCCAAGCGCGTCGTCGGTGCCGTGGCCGTCGGGCTCATCGCCGGCCTGTGCGCGGGCTACATCGGCGTGGGCGGCGGCTTCATCATGGTGCCCATGATGACGAGCTTCCTGGCCGTTTCCATGCGCAAGGCGTCCGGCACCTCGCTTATCGCCATCATCATCCTGTCCATTCCCGGCGTCATCACGCAGGCCATGCTCGGCAACGTCGACTTCGTCGCGGGCATTGCGCTTGCGGTGGGTTCTATTCCTGGTGCCGTCATCGGCGCGAAGTTCGTGAAGAAGGTGCCGGAGCGCCAGCTGCGCTTCCTGTTCGCCATCTTCCTGTTCATCGCCGCCGTCGTGCTGCTGCTCAACGAGTTCTCCGTGCTGTAGCGTGCGGAGCGCGATGCGCGGCTCGCCCGCTGGCGGCGTAAGCGTGCCCAACTGTTATCGCCGCCCGCGCCTCCCCATCCTCCCATCACAGATTGAGGGTTCTGTACAGTTGCGGGCCTCTTTTCGGGCGTTTAACTGTACGAAATCCTCAATCTGTGTGCAGGAAGCCTGACCAAGACGGCGGGTGGGCGTACGTGGCGTAGGTCTGGCGTGCCATACGTCCCGCTCCCCGCCCGCTGGCAGTGCGAGCATGCCTCTCAAGGTTACAAACAGATTAACTCTATCCATCACCTCGCACATAAGCGTATACTACGCAGCACTTGAATAGCGCAACTGCGAAGAAGGGGCCCAGTAGAGGCCAATCCGTTCCACAGAGAGCCGGGTATTCACGCTGAGATCCTGGCAGCGGACGACTCGAAACGTCTCCCCGGAGCAGTTCGGCTCAACGTTTTCCGGCATCGCGGACGATCTTCGCGGTGGCGGAGGGCAAGTAAGTCGGATCGGTGGGAAACCGTTATCAGCCGCGAACACTGCGAACCAACGCAGTCAGCACCGGTGTACACGGCCACCGAGAGCCGAACACCAGGTCAAGGGAATTCTTCCCAGCGTGGCTACCCTGCGACTCACACGCATCCGACGTGAAGAGAAGGGTAGGCACGAAAGAAATGCGAAGCGATCAAGTCAGAAAAGGTCTCGAACGGGCGCCTCACCGCAGCCTGCTCTATGCCGACGGCCTTACCGACGAAGAGCTGAAAAGCGACAAGCCCCTCATCGCCATCATCTCTTCGCAGGCTGACATCATCCCCGGTCACAACCATCTGCAGCGTCTTGTCGAGGACGTGAAGGCGGGCATCTACATGGCCGGCGGCATTCCCATGCAGTTCGGCACCATCGGCATCTGCGATGGCATTTCCATGAACCACGAGGGCATGAAGTACTCGCTCACCAGCCGCGAGGTCATCGCCGACTCCGTGGAATGCGCCGTGCAGGGCCACGCCTTCGACGGCGTCGTGCTCATCCCCGCCTGCGACAAGATCGTCCCGGGCATGATCATGGGCGCGTTGCGCGTCAACCTCCCCACGGTGCTCGTCTCCGGCGGTCCGATGCTGGCCGGCCGCGACCACGACCGCGTCACGGAAACCGACCTCAACACCCTGTTCGACGCGGTGGGCCAGGTCACGCGCGGCACGATGACGCCCGAAGAATGCGACTGGTACGAGCATACCGCCTGCCCTGGCTGCGGCAGCTGCTCGGGCATGTTCACCGCCAACTCCATCTGCTGCCTGTCCGAGGCGCTCGGCATCGCGCTTCCCGGCAACGGCACCATCCCGGCCGTCTATGCCGACCGCGACCGTCTGGCCAAGCGCGCGGGCATGAAGGTCGTCGAGCTCGTGGAGAAAGACCTCAAGATCGGCGACATCGTCACGCCGGCCGCCATCCACAACGGTATGGCGCTCGACATGGCCTTTGGCGGCTCCACCAACACGATGCTGCATCTCACGGCCATTGCGGCCACGGCGGGGCACCCCATCGACATGAACGACTGGGTCGATGTCTGCGAGCACACGCCCAACCTCACGCGCATCGCGCCGGCAGGCCCGCTGCACATCGAGGACCTCAACGCCGTGGGCGGCATCTCCGCCATCATCGGCGAGCTCGGCCGCACGGGCGCGCTGGACATGAGCGCCATCACCTGCCACGGCACCATGGAAGAGTGGGTCGCTTCCTGTCCGCCCGTCGACGGTGAAATCGTGCGCAGCAAGGAGAACGCCTACGACCAGCACGGCGGCCTGAAGGTCATGTTCGGCAACCTTGCCCCCAAAGGCGCGGTCGTCAAGCGCAGCGCCGTCGACCCGGCGGCCATGTGCATCACCGGTCCGGCCCGCGTGTTCGACAACGAGCAGGACGCCTGCGACGCCATCCTGGGCGGCAAGATCGTCGATGGCGACGTCATCGTCATCCGCTACGAAGGCCCCTCCGGTGGTCCGGGCATGCGCGAGATGCTCGCCCCGACGGCCAACGTCGTCGGCATGGGGCTGGCCAAGACGGTCGCGCTGATTACCGACGGGCGCTTCTCCGGCGCCTCCAAGGGCCCGTGCGTCGGGCACGTGAGCCCCGAAGCCGCCGCGGGCGGCCCCATCGCGCTCATCGAGGAGGGCGACACCATCACGGTCGACATCGAGGGCGGCGAAGTCAACTTGCACGTCAGCGATGAAGAGCTCGAGCGCCGCCGCGCTGCGTGGACGGCACCCGAACCGAAGTACAAGACCGGCGTGCTCGCGCGCTACGCGAAGCTCGTCGCATCCGCAGACAAGGGGGCGATACTGCAATGAGCGAACCTCTGAAACTGACCGGCGCCCAGTGCCTCATCAAGGCACTCGAGGATGCGGGGGTCGAGACGATCTTCGGCTATCCTGGAGGCCAGGCCATCGACATCTACAACGCGCTGTACGACAGCAAGAAGCTGAACCACGTGCTCGTGCGCCACGAGCAGGGCGCGACGCATGCCGCAGACGGCTATGCCCGCGCGACGGGCAAGGTCGGAACGGTACTCGTCACCTCTGGCCCCGGCGCTACCAACACGGTCACCGGCATCTCCACCGCGTACATGGACTCCATCCCCATGGTGGTCATCACCGGCCAGGTGCCGGCGGGGAACCTGGGAAGCGATGCCTTCCAGGAATCTGACATGACGGGTATCACCCTGCCCATCGTCAAGCATAGCTACCTGCTGAAAGACCCGAAGGACATCGCACGCGCGGTTGCCGAGGCCTACTACATCGCGTCTACCGGGCGTCCCGGTCCGGTCGTCATCGACATGCCCAGCAACCTCTCCAAGGCGCAAAACGTGCCCTATGAGTTCCCCACCGAGGTCAAGCTGCAGTCGTACAAGCCCACCTACAAGGGCAACACCAAGCAGATCAAGCAGGCCGTGCGCGCCCTCATGGCGGCCAAGCGCCCCGTCATCTACGCGGGCGGCGGCATCATCACGAGCGACGCTTCGGCCGAGCTGCTCGAGTTGGCCGAGACGCTGCAGATTCCGGCGGTCGTGAGCCTCATCGGCAAGAGCTGCTTTCCCGAGGACAACCCGCTGTGCCTGGGCATGCCCGGCATGCACGGTTCCAAAGCCGCTAACTACGCGCTGCAGGAAAGCGACCTCATCTTCGCCATCGGCACGCGTTTTGCCGACCGCGTCACGGGTAGGCTCTCCGCCTTCGCGCCCAACGCCAAGGTCATTCACGTCGACATCGACCCGGCTGAAATCGGCAAGAACCGCAACGCCGATATCCCTATCGTCGGCGACGCGAAGATGACGCTGACCGCCATCAACGAGGAAATCGAGAAGGCCGGCGCCGAGCCGCTCGACGGTGCGTGGATCGCGAAGATCAACGAACTGCGCGAGAAGAGCCCGTTGTACTACGAGAGCAGCGACGAGGTCATCAAGCCCGAATACGCCCTGCAGCTGCTCGACAAGCTCACCAAGGATCGCGACACGGTCTTCACCACGGAGGTCGGTCAGCACCAGATGTGGGCGGCGCAGTACCTGCATACCACGCGCCCGCGCACGTTTCTTTCTTCTGGCGGCGCCGGCACGATGGGCTTCGGCCTGCCGGCGGCGGTCGGCGCGCAGATGGGCATGCCCGACTCGCTCGTGGTCTGCGTGGCAGGCGACGGCTCGCTGCAGATGAACATCCAGGAGATGGCCACCGCCCATGAGCGCCACCTGCCCGTCAAGGTGCTCTTGCTCGACAACAGCACGCTCGGCATGGTGCACCAGTGGCAGGACCTCTTCTACGACGACCGCTACAGCCAGACGGAGTTCACGGGCAACCCCGACTTCGTG
>CASDTD010000201.1 GCA_949283445.1 uncultured Coriobacteriia bacterium
CCTGTATCATCAAAATCAGGCTGTCCAAGTCGAGCACGGCCCTGCGCACGTGCAGCCCGTCGGGAACCGACGCGAACGCACCGATCAGATCGTCTCCCGGACCGGTCATGAACGGCGCGCACGACTGTACCAGCGCCCTGCTGCGCAAGTCGTCGATGCTGAGCTCGTCCGCCTGCGCCTCCGGAAAATCGCTGGGCACGATGACGGAAATTGCATCCGGGTACAGTGGCGCCCATTCGTAGCGGTCGCTCGCCTGCAGGGAATCCATGTTGTAGGAAGTCGTCACGCACAAGTCGATGGCTTCGGCATCGAGTGCTTCCACGACGTCATCGACCTCGAAGGTCTGAATGCGCAAAAAGACATTGGGGCACGTGCTGACGAAGCGGTTGGCAGCTTTGGGGAAGATGGGATACGAGGCACCGAACAGGCAGCCAACCGTCAGCGTTGCGTTGTAGCCCCGCTTCGCCTGCTCGACTTCGGAAACGGTCATCTCATAGTCTTTGACGATGTTTCGCGCTCGTTCGATGAAGATCTTGCCAACCGGCGTAAGCGACACGCCCTGCTGTCCCCGGTCGAAGAGCCGTGCGCCCAGCTCGTGCTCTACTGAAGAAATATGCTTGCTCAGCACAGGTTGGGACACATACAGCGCTTTGGCAGTCTCTGTGAAATTCAATGTTTGGGCAAGCTTGATGCACTCCCGCAGATTTTCGATTCGCATAAATCATTCCCCCGCCAAATGAACTACTTGAACCGTAAATACCCGATAAACGGGACAGACTATTAAAGTACCCTCGGATGCATCCAACCGCCTATTGCATATTCACATAGCTCATTTGATAAAGGAATGGGCGCGGGATGTGAGACGGGGTGCGAGGACGGCAGGGGCAGGCGAGGTCAGAGATGCACAAACTGAGGTCTCCGTACAGTTGCGGAGCCGTTTTTGGACGTTTAACTGTACAGAGTCCTCAGTTTGTGATGGGAACACGCGGCGGCGGCAGGCGGAAGCGGAAGCCTACGCGCAAGCAGCGCCGAGTGCAGAGGACATCTCATAGATCAATCCGCCCATAAAAACTACGACAGCAGATGGAATGCGCTATTCTCCGTACATATTTCTGCAAAATTGACCAATACACCGTACAACAGCTAGTCTGTTTTGTCTAATATATAAGACAATAATGGTGATGCGGCAAGTCGCATCCCCAGTAACACGAACCGCCCGGACATCCACCATGGAGGAGCGAGATGAACCACGACCTTCTGAAAACCGTGATATTCGACCAGCACGAAGTCATCCGCAACGCCGCCATCGTCCCGCGCCGCTACTCGTTCGACCCGCAGGCGAACTACGTCGTCACGGGCCTGCGGCGCGCGGGGAAATCCACGCTGCTTTACAAAGTCGCCCGCGACCTCGTGGACGCGGGAGCTGGCTGGGAGCAGGTAATCTACGTCAATTTCGAGGACGAACGCCTCGCGGAGTTTTCCGTCGCCGACTTCGCTGACATCACGCTCGTCGGAAGCGAACTCTCGGATAAGAAGAGCTATTTCTTTCTCGACGAGGTTCAGAATGTCCCGGGCTGGGACAAGTTCGCCCGCCGGCTCGCCGATGCGGACGAGCGCGTCTACATAACCGGGAGCAACTCGACCATGCTCAGCGGGCAGATCGCAACGACCCTAGGCGGGCGCTACCTCGTCGAGCACGTCACGCCGTATCGTTTCGACGAATACCTCGACGCCCACGGGCAAGACCACATGGAGAGCGCGCTTTACGCATCGAAGAGCAAGGGGCGCATCGCAGGGCTGTTCGGGAGCTTCTATCATTTTGGCGGATTTCCCGAATCCCTGCGCTACAGCTCGCCGCGAGAATACGTCGAAAGCGTTTACCAGAAAGTCCTGCTGGGAGATATTGCCGCGCGAAACAACGTACGCAACGTCAACGCCCTGCGTGTCCTCATGAAAAAGATTGCCGAGACCGTGCGCAGCGACGTCTCGTATTCGGCCCTGCACAACACGCTGAAGTCGATCGGATTTTCCGTCAGCAAGGACACGGTCATCTCCTACGTGAGCCTCGCCAAAGAGGCGTACCTGCTCTTCACCGTCGAGAACTTCGCGAAGAAGTTCGTCGAGCGGGAGAGCAACCCGAAGTACTACTTTTCCGACAACGGCCTGCTCAACTTGTTCTTGCACGACAAGGACACGGCGCTGCTGGAAAACGAGGTCGCCGTCGCCCTGCGCGACCGCTGCGGAGAGGGCCTGTGGTACCTTCGCTCGGCGAAAACGGGCGTCGACGTTGACTTCTACGTTCCCGAGCAGGGGCTCGCAATCCAAGTCGCCTATTCGATCTCCGAGCTGCCGGCGCGGAAACGGGAGATCGGCAATCTCGTCAAGCTGGCAAAAGCGGAGACGGGCATCGAGCGCTTCGTCATCGTGACCAAGGAAGAACAGGAAGTCATCGAGCAAAATGGCGTGACCATCGAAGTGGTGCCGTGCTGGAGGTTTTTGCTGAGTCTGATCTGAATCCGCGTCATCAACAGCATCCGAACGACACCGCTATCCTGCTTCTATCTGACAAAAAGGCACTTTGTTCCATAAATATCAGATAACGCAGCCCACCGAAGACTGTCCCCAGTGGACTGCTTGGTGGGCTGGTTCCGAGCTGCGCGACCTACTCCCCTGCCAGCGGCGTTGCCTGCGTGTACGTGCGCGCGGCGTATTCCTGGTTGAGCTCGTAGAGGGAACGGGCGTCGCTGCCGAAGAGCTTTATCTTCGTGATCATGTCATCGGCGGTGTCCTCTTCTTCCATCTGCTCGTCGATGAACCAGTCGAGGAACTTCATGCAGCGGTAGTCCTTGGCTTCCTGCGCTGCGGCGTAGATGTCGTTGATGAGGCTCGTGACGTACTTCTCGTGCTCGAGGCCAGCCTCCAGCGGCTCGAGGTAGCTCGAGAAGGTCTTGTCCGGCGCGTCGATGGCGGAAAGCTTCACCTTCTCGCCATTATCATGCAGATAGTTGCGGAAGATAAGCGCATGGTCACGCTCTTCCTGCGCCTGGATTTCATACCAGTTGGCATAGCCGTCAAGCCCCTCCTCCTCGTAGTAATCCGCGAAGGAAAGGTACAGGTACGCCGAATAAAGCTCCTTGTTAATCTGGTCGTTGATAAGCTCGTATACACGCTTGTCCATGACGTGCTCCTCTTTTCTCGGTCGGGTAGTTTGCGCCCCTATCATACCCCGTGGCAGGAGCGTCTGGGAAAACGTCATGGTAACCGCATGTCCGCTCGGCGCATCACGTCCACCCTAGAACACGCTCTGGTCGAGCAGCTGCTCTTTGACGTGGGCATATTCGACATCCAAAAGGTCGGCATACCCTTGCAACACATCATCCTCGTAAGCGGGCGCATGCCACGTGCCGCGCGCGTCTGCATACCCGTACACGTTCACGAGCGGCACCTGCCCGGACAGGGCAAGCTGTGCCTTCTGATAACCGGAAAGCGGCGCCCCGACTGCATCTATGAGCTTGGCGCCCAGATAACACGCCGACGTGTTTGCATGACCGGACTCCTGCGCACGGCCAGCAACATCGTAATTCGCCCAGATGACGTAATTCGTCTGGAAAATCCGGCTCGTGTGCTCGATGCCCTCGCCTTCGTCAGGATACAGCGCGTCGTTGTACGCAGAGGCAAACCCGGGCTGATGGTCGCCGAAGAAGACCACGACCACGGGACGGTCAAGCCCGCGCAGCGCGTCGATGAACTCCTCAAGTGCCTTGTCAGATTCCTCTATGCAGGCAAGGTACTCG
>CASDTD010000202.1 GCA_949283445.1 uncultured Coriobacteriia bacterium
CGTTTCGGCCGATTCTTAAAATTTACGCAAATATTCTGTCATTGCGCATCCGTTTGCGGTATCAATGATATTCTGCTTACTTACGTATACGCGAAGGAGTAGATGTTAGGTTTGGCACCGTACAAGAACAGAAACGTACCCGGCTCGCGCAAGCTCGAGCTGCCCGGCGACAAAGGGGCAAAACGCAAGTCCTCGCCCACGAAGCGCAGCGTGGGCAAGGGGACGCATGCCAAAACGCAGCGTGCCGTAAAGCAGCCTGCCACAACGCGCAAGGCTCCGACGCGCACCTCTAACGTCCGCTCGTCCGCCCGTACCACGGCACGTCCCACCACGTCCGCTCGCACGGGGGCTGCGTCCTCCAGGGCGAAGGCGCGCTCCAAGGCGGCTGACCCCCGCCTTTCCGCAGGAAAGCAGACGAAAGCCTTGGCGAAGCGCCCTGCTGCCGGCACGGTACTGCAACCGAAGAAAGCCGTTTCGGGCCCTCAGCCCCGCACGGCTTCCGGCTCGCAGGAATTCAAGGGGTTCTACCGCAGCCATCTCAAGTTCATGCTGCCTTTGACGCTTATTCTCGTGCTCATCGTCGGCTTCGGCGTGTTCGACATTGCCTCTTCGTGGGGCAAGATTCACCCCGGTGTGAAGATGCAGGGCATCGACATCGGCGGTATGACCGTCGAGCAGGCCGCGCAGAAGCTGGAAAGCCAGCTTCAGCCCCGCGTTGACGAGGCCAGCCTCACCGTGTACGAGGGCCAGGGGTCTGATACCGTAAGCGACAGCACGTCCGACGTGACGTTGGCCTATGCCGAAGACGGAGGGTCGGGGCACGGTTCCGATGCAGACGGCGACGGTGAGGTCGAGGAGTGGTCGGTCAGCGCCGAGACGATCGGCGCCTACGTCGACGGCACGGCTCTTGCCAAAGAAGCATATAAGTACGGCAGAGAAGGCAACTTCTTCCTCGACCGTCTTGCGGGCTGGTTCGGTGGCAAGGAGTACAACGCCACGATAGCCTACAACGCCGAGTCGTTCTCCGGTCTGGTGGATGACATCAACGACGGTATCGGCGACAAGGTCGTCAACAGCAAGGCGAGTATCGAAGACGGCGTCGCCACACTCGACGAGGGCTCTGACGGCTGGCTTGTCGACGAGGGCACGTTCGTTCAGCGTCTTTCGACGGTGTTCTTCGACCAGAACGCGACGTACTGCGTCGTGCCCATGCACACCGTGGCCATGTACATCCAGCCCGACACCGCGCAACGTGTTGTCGACCAGATTAACGCTGCTATTGCCTCCGATGTCACGGTCGTCTACGGGTCTGATACCTGGACGCTGGATTCTGCCGATTTGGGCACGCTCATCAGTCAGCGCGCGCTTAAGCCCGACCAGTACATGACCTTTGGCAACAGCACGCAGAAGGTCGTGACGGGCGACACGTCGGAAAGCCAGTACGATCTTTCAACGGGCAAAGACGCCCAGTCGGGGTATTCGCTGTTCGCCTACGTCAACCAGAAGACCTTCGATGAGTATCTCGTCGGCGTTCTTGGCAAGAAGGCGACGGGTGGCGCGAAAGACGCCGAATTCGACACGAGCTCGGGCGAGGTCGTCATCAAGCCCAGCAAGACCGGCACTGGCCCTGACCGCGCATCGGCCGAGCTTGCCCTGCAGAACATGTTGTTCGGGTCTGACACGCAAGACCAGACGCGCAGCATCACGTTGCAGGATACGACGGTCGAACCCGACCTTACAACCGAAGAGGCCCAGGCCATGGGCATCAAAGAAGAGCTTTCCTCGTGGTCCATCCCCATGTCGGGCTCTTCCGGGCGCCGTGACAACATCGAGCTTCTGTGCTCGATGATCGACGGCTCGCTCGTTGCGCCGGACGACACCTGGTCGTTCAACGACACGACCGGTGAGCGCACAGCCGAAAAGGGCTTCTCCACGGCGCCGGTCATCGTGAACGGCCGCCACGAAGACCAGCTGGGCGGCGGCATTTGCCAGGTGGCTACCTGCGTGTTTAACGCCGCATGCTATGCGGGCCTGGGCATCGGCACCCGCGCCAACCATTCGTTCTACATCTCGGCCTACGACGACGAGGGCTTTGCCGATGCGACCGTCTCGTGGCCTGAGCCCGACTTGCAGTGGGTCAACGATACGGACAACTACATACTGCTTACCGCCGGTGTGGAAGACGGCGAGGTCATCGTGCGCATGTGGGGCACCGATGACGGGCGCACCGTCACCTGCGATCGTGGCGAATGGAAAGATGGAGATAAATACAAGACCATCCGCGAACGTGACAACTCCCTGAAGAGGGGGGAGACCGAAGTCGTTCAGAGCGGTCATGATGGGCGTGAAATCTACATACACTACATCGCAAAGAGCAAGAGCGGCGAAATTCTGCACGACATCAACTTCCACTCTGTCTACAAGGCACAAAACGAGATTATCAAGTGCGGGCCGGGTGTGGATCTGAAGACGGGCAAGTCGACGTCGAGCTCTGCTTCGGGCGGCTCATCTGGCGCATCGGACGACGCTGGCGAATAACGGTACAGATGCGGCGCTCGTAACATGCTGGAAACATTTGACACGACATGCGGGCGTAGGATTTAATCGGGCGTTTCCAGCTCAAGAGGCAGAAGCGCCCGTGCGGGTATAGACATGCGATGAACAGGACGGAGTATATGGCTTACCAAGACGACATCACGCACATGAACCATGGCGAGCTCGAAGCGCTGCAGCTCTACAACCTCAAAAGGACGCTGCGCCGGTGCTATGAGAACGTACCGTTTTACAAGAAGAGTTTCGACGAGGCCGGTTTCGACCCCGAAAGCGTGACCTCCCTGTCCGATCTGGAGAACGCGCCGTTCACCACGAAGCAGGATATGCGCGATGCGTTTCCTTACGGCCTGTTCGCGACCCCGCTCGACGACGTCAAGGAAATCCACATGTCTTCCGGCACGACGGGCGTGGCCACGGTCAGCGGCTACACTGAAAACGACCTCAGGGTCTGGGGCGACTGCTTCGGTCGCGGCATTGGCTATGCGGGCGGCAACGAGGGCGACGTTGTGCACGTCTGCTACGGCTACGGCCTGTTCACCGGCGGTCTGGGCGCGCATTACGGCGGCCTTGCCACGGGCACGACGGTCATCCCGATGTCTGCCGGCAACACCAAGCGCCAGATCAACGTGCTGCGCAACATGAACTCCTCGATTATCTGCTGCACGCCCAGCTACGCCATGCACATCGCCGACACGGCCATCGAGATGGGGCTGGACCCCTCGAAGGACTTTCCCGCCCTGCGCGCCGGCATCCACGGTGCCGAGGCGTTTTCCGAGCAGTTCCGCAAGAACCTCGAAGAGAAGCTCGGCATTCAGGTGTACGACGTGTACGGCCTGACCGAGATCATGGGACCGGGTGTCGCCATGGAATGCGCCTGCCAGACCGGTCTGCATCTGGCAGAGGACCATATCTACGCCGAAATCCTCGACGTGGAAACGCACAAGCCCGTCAAAGAGGGCGAGTGGGGCGAGCTCGTCTTGACCACGCTCACCAAGGAAGCCTCCCCGGTGGTGCGCTACCGCACCCGTGACATCACGCGTTTCCTGCCGGGCGAATGCGCCTGCGGCAGGACGCACCGTCGCATCGACAGGCTGCACGGTCGCACCGACGACATGATGATCATCCGCGGCGTCAACGTCTTCCCGAGCCAGATCGAAGATGTCTGCACGGCGTTCGACGAAATCGCCGACTGGTACCAGATCGAGCTCACGCGCGAAAAGGGCCTGGATGTGGCGACCATGAAGGTCGAGACCAATCCCGGCTTCCCCATCGACGAGATTCGCAAGATCGAGGGGTTGCAGCGCCGCCTGCAGGCTGCGCTCAAGGCGGAGCTCAACATCAACATCCAGATCAAGATCGTCGAGCCCCATACCATCCAGCGTTCCGAGGGCAAGGCGGTTCGCATCGTGGACTTGCGCGACTAGAGAGGGGATTTGGCAATGATCGACCAGCTCACCGTTTTTCTCGAGAACAACAAGGGCCGCTTGACGGCCATGTGCCGCACGGTTGGCGACGCGGGCGTCAATATGCATGCGCTCGTCGTGGCCGACACGACTGATTACGGCATCGTGCGCATTGTGTGCGATAAGCCCGAAGCGGCTGTCGAGGCACTGACCGAAGGCGGTTTCCGCGCGACGATCGCGCAGGTCATTGGCGTCGAGGTGCCTGACGTGCCCGGCGGTCTCGCGGACGTTTTCGAGACGCTGGAAAAGGACGGCATCAATATCGAGTACAGCTACTGCTTTGCCGCTGCGCAAAGCGGTGCCACGGTGGCGTTCAAGGCAAAGCCCGAAGCCGAGCAGGCGCTGGCCGAGGCTGGGTTCAAGATTCTCGAGCAGACAGACCTCGCCTAGCGCTTTGCCGCTGGCACCGTGTTTTGAGAGGCAACAGTTGCATACGCACGCGGACAAGATGACGGCTGAGACGCGGCACGCTTCGAGAGGGGCGTGCCGTCGGCGCATGGGTGCAGGTGGCATCGCCCGACTGGCTTGCGCCGTCGTGCTCTCGCTTTCGCTGGTGTTTGCCTATGCACCGGCAGACGCGCTTGCCGCCGTGCAAGGCGACGATTATGTTGGCTCGACCACGGTCACCGACCGCGGGCTCAACGTCACCCAGGCGCCGGCCGTCGAGGCACGCTATGCCATCCTCGTCGATTCCGAGGGCAATGTCCTGTGGTCGCGGGGCGCCGACAGGCATACGCCGATCGCCTCGATCACCAAGGTCATGACGGCTATCGTGGCCTTGGAAAACGGCAATCTCGACGACGTCTACACCGTCTCGCAACATGCGGCTACTATCGGCGAATCGTGTATCGGGCTTGCGACGGGCAATCAGCTGACCCTGCGGGAACTTCTCAACGGCCTTCTTGTCCATTCCGGCAACGATGCCGCAACTGCCATAGCCGAAGGCATTGCCGGAAGCGAAGAGGCGTTCGTTCAGATGATGAACGAGAAAGCCGCGAGCATGGGGCTCAAGGACACGCATTTCGAGAACCCGACGGGCCTTCCCACCGATGGCATCTATTCGACGGCGGCAGACGTGAGCGTCATGATGCGCTACGCGATGCACAACGACACGTTCAGGGAAATCGTCGCGAAAAAGGAAGTCACGCTGGAGTTCGGCGGCAAAAAGCACACGTTCAAGAATTCCAATATCCTGCTCTCGTCGTGGGATTCGTGCATAGGCGGCAAAACGGGCACGACCAACGCTTCGGGGCAGTGTCTGGCATCCGTCGCATCGCAAGACGGGTTCGAGCTGTACGCGGTTGTGCTGGGGTGCACCGACGAGTTCCAGAGGTTCCAGGATTCCTACAAGCTCCTTGACTGGGGCTATGCGCATTTTCGCAACTATACGCTGGCGAGCAAAGACGATGTGCTGGTCGATGTGCCGCTGAGCGGGTTTCTGAACCGTACCGTCGAGGCGGGCGTGGCCGAAGACGTGAACGCGCACGTGCTCGATTACGACGGCAACATCTCCATCGACATCAAACTCGTCGATTTGCCCGACGGCGTCAGGAAAGGCCAGGAAGTCGGCACCATAATCTGGCGCCAGGGTGAAAACGTCGTCGCATCGGCGCCGCTCGTCGCCAAGCACGGGGTAGGC
The DNA here is from genome assembly GCA_949283445.1 of uncultured Coriobacteriia bacterium. The sequence continues at coordinate 5,656 of CASDTD010000202.1, forward strand.
ATGCCCATGCCCTGGACGTCCGTCATCACGTCTGCGGTCCGGCTCATCGGCGTGTTCACCGGCGATGAAGCCATTGCGGAAAGCAAAGTACATGCGCAGACCGTGCAAATCGAGATGACCGAGGACACGGCGGGCAACGTCATGGACCCGAAAGTCGACGAGAAGATTCGCGACAACATCCAGCACTATTATTCCTGAGTTTTTC
>CASDTD010000203.1 GCA_949283445.1 uncultured Coriobacteriia bacterium
CTTGAGATAGCAGTCAATCGTTCGGCGATCGAGCCAGCCCTGCCAGGTGTCGGCAAGGTGTGCGGGAATCTCATCGTGGCAGATGGTCACGAAGGGCTCAATACCATATTTGAGGCACTCGTCGATGATGCCCTCGTAGAACGCAAGGCCCGCCTCGAGAGGCTCGTCTTCAACGCCAGTGGGGAAGATGCGCGTCCAACAAATCGAGAAGCGGAAGACCGTCGAGCCCATTTCTGCCAGCAGCTTGATGTCCTCTTTATAGTGATGGGCAAAATCCACTCCGTGCAGGCTGGGGTAATAGTAGTCGGGATCAAGATAGCCACGGGCGCCATCGGGAAGCGGCAGGCCGCGGGCGGGTTGAACATGGCGCGAGCCGTCGGGCATCTCATACGTGATGCGTCGCGGATGGTCTTGGTCCCCGCTCGTCACGAAGTCGAGCGTGGTCAGTCCTCGGCCGGATTCCTCATAGCCGCCTTCGGCCTGGAAGTCGGCAAGTCCTCCGCCCCAGAGGAAGTTCTCGGGAAAGCTCGGGTGGCGTTCCATCTTACGCCTCGCTCCCCTCTACGGTGTTCTGGGCAAGCTCGCGCTCGTATGCGCGGTCAGAAAGCTTCAGGAATGGGTAGTACAATGCCATGCAGACCGCGAGGCCGATCAGCTGTACCACGACACCTTGCCAACCAAAGCCGAGGAACGCGGTGATGATGGGCGGGATTCCAGGCGGAACGCTCACGATCGACGGTGCAATGACCCCGAGGCTCATGGCGCCTAGTGCGATGCCAGTCGAGACGGCGCTACCGAGAACGAAGGGTATGAAGTAGATCGGATTGAGCACGATCGGGATGCCGAACATGACCGGTTCGGAAATGCCGAAGATGCCAGGAATGAGGGACAGCTTACAGACTTCGCGGTCTGCCGGCTTCTTGCCGAAGAGCAACACATCGAGCAGGAGCGCAAACGCGATACCCGAGCCGCCGAACACGGTAAAAGAGAGCCAGAAGGTGTCGGTGATGGCCTCGGTGGGCGCGAGCCCCTGGTCGGCGAGGGCGATGTTGGTGGCAAGCGCCGCGATGACGAGCGGCTGGCGGATGGGGAAGAGCACCAGGCCGCCATGAATGCCGAGGAACCAGAAGAGCTGCATGATGATGATCAGGATGATGATGCCGCCAGGCGTCTGGAAGATGACCTGCAGCGGTGCCTGAATGACGTCGTAGATGACCTCGTTCAGATACGAGCCGGAGAGCTGTTGGAAGATACCGCCAAGGATGGCGACGATGAACAGCACCAGTGCGGCCGGTACGAGCACATTGAAGCTCGTGGCAATGCCGGAGGGCACTTCCTTGGGCATCTTGATTTTAATGGCATCGATCTTATTGATGATGCTGAGCAGCTCGGCGGCAACAATCGAGACGAACATGGAAATGAACAACCCCTGCGCACCGGTAACATAGTTGCTCAGGCCCGCGCCCGTGCCCGAGATCTCATCGATGGTGACCTCGACAACGCTGGGGCATACGGCGATGAACGAGGCAACGCACAGGGCACCCGTGACGACTTTGGGCGTCTTGTTGCGGTCGGCGAGGTTCATGCCGATGAAGAAGGCGATGTACACCGAGATCATCGAAATGGTCGCATAGTTCACGCCGCTGAACGCTCCCGAGAGGCCGGCGAGCGCGGGAATGAAGTGCGCAAGGCCGTAGTCGGTCGAGCAGATGACGGTGGTGAACAAGTTGCCGAACGAGCCGATGACCACGAAGGGCAAGAAGCTCGTGAACGCGTTCTTAATCGCGCTCAGGTACTTGTTGTCGTCGACGCGCCCTGCTATATCCAGGAGTTTGTCGACGGTGCTTTCAGAAAATGCCATGGGTTACTCTCCTTTCAGAACATCTTCTGCTTGCTTGATGACGGCGGCGCCATCGCCGCGTCCATATGCGGGGGCATCGATGACAACGACGGGCGCTGCGTCGCCGACCATGCCCTTGACGCGCCTCATGATGTGACGGACCTGGGGTCCGAGCATGAGAATGTCGAAATTGCCGAGCTCGTCGGGAATGCGATCTTGTTCCACCGCCCAGATGGTGTAATCCTTGCCTTCTGCTGCGGCAGCCTCCTGCATTCTGGTGACGAGCAGGCTCGTAGAGATACCCGCGTGGCATGCAAGCATGATCCTCATAATCTTCCTTCCTTCTTTTACTTCCGGCGAAGCCGGCTTACTACCTGCTCATTACTGAGTTGTTGCTGATTCAAGCTGGAAAACGCGTTTATTGAGCGCGATGATCTCGCCAGATACTTCTTGAAGGACGGTTGCCATCGAAAGATGGTCTTGTGCATGAACAAGGAGCACGTCCATCTCGATGTGCGTTCCACCTGCAGCTAGTGAAAGCACGCCGGTGTGCAAGCGATGTGCCTCAGAAAGCTCGTTTGCCGCCTCCATTTGGAGGGCGTCTGCCTCGTCGAAGCGATGCTCCCGCGCTGCTTCCATTGCCATGAGCGCTGACGACTCAGCGTTTCCAGCATGAAGCACGATTTCAAATTTCTTTTCGTCTTCCATCGTCCCTTCTTTCCTTTGGTTGTCTGCTGAGGGGTTTCTGGATGCCCGTAAGCGTCACGTCGTTTGCGGGCGGTGCAGATTGTTTGGGTCGCGAAGCATCGCCTTTTCGAAGTTCTCCCACGTCTGGTCTGCGAACAGTTCATCTAGGACGTTTTCGTCGAGCAGCTTGGTGGAGATAGTCGTGAAAATGGAGCTCATTTGCTCGCGCTCGTCTTCTGAATATGACACCACCATGACGAGGCGGACGGAATGTCCGAAAGAGTCCCAGGGTACAGGGGATTCAAGTATGCCCGTGCAGATGACGGTTCGCTTGCCCGTGGGTTCTGCAGCATGCGGAACGGCAACGAGTTCCCCGATTGAGGTGGGGAAGAGGTCTTCGCGTTCCTTAACTTTCTCGACAAGGTTCGTACGTGCAAGTCCAGCCGAAACGATCGCTTGGCAGAGCGTATCGAGTACCTCATTTTTCGTGCTCGCCATAAGATGCGGAAAAAAGAGGCTGCGATCGAAGCAGGCGAGCGCGCGAGCGTCTTCGTCGTTTTGCGTGAGGAGCGCTTTCAAATCATCGATGTCGTGCTCCTCGAGGAAAAAGCTAACCTTCCGCACGGGAACAGGTGGGGTGACCGAGAGCGGGACGGTCGTAAAGACATAGTCGATATCCGAGTAGTCCCAGCCTGGCACTGCAGCGGCATCGCAGGTTTCGATGCGATTCACGTAGTCGCTAAACTCGCTGCGATAGCGATGCTCAAGGAGGCGCGCACTGCCGAGTCCTGAAGCACAGACGACCAAGATGTTCTTCTTAGGAATTCCGGACTTCTGCCGCTCAAGTGCGAGGGCAAACGAAAGCGCAAGATATCCAAGCTCCTCCTCAGAGATTTCCGTCTGATAGGTGCGTGCAAGCACTGAGGAGGAATAGCTCGCCATTGAGTAGGCCAGCGGAAACCTTCGCTTAGTTTCTTCGAGCAGCGGGTTTTGCATGGCGAGATGGTGTGTGAGGCGTACCGAGAGGGGCGCCAGGTGTCGTGCAAGATTCATCTTGAGTTCCAAGTCACTTCGAAAATCAAAGTG
>CASDTD010000204.1 GCA_949283445.1 uncultured Coriobacteriia bacterium
CTCGAGGGTCCCTCTCAGGGTTGGATGCTCGACTAACGGTCTGCAAGAAAGAGCGAGGATATGGCGAAAAAGGACACAGACAAAGAGAAGGCGATTTCCGAAAGCAGGCGCCCGCAAGATTTCGTGAAGCTGCTGCTTCCCGTTGCGGGCACGCTCATCGCGCTGGGGGAATGGTATGGCACGCCCATCGTGTATCCCATCACGTACACGACAGATGTCGACCCCGTCTATCTGCCCACGTTCCTTTTCGTCTACCTGGCGGTGTACGCGATGTTCTTCGTCGTCGCCATCTTCTCCGGGCGCGTTCGCTTGCGCATGCACAAGCTCGCCTGGCTGCTCTGGGCGCTCCCGGTGCTGTTGGCGCTGTGGGATTACACGACGCTCAAGACCGGCTTTTTCAAACTGCCTTTCACGCCCGGTCCTGACAAGGTGCTGTCGGTGCTTCCGAACAACTGGCAAACCATCCTCGAGAACTTCGGGTTCTCCATCCGTTTGCTGGGGACGGGGTTGGCCATCGGCTTGGTCACGGGTTTCATTTCTGGCATTCTCATCGGCTGGTCGCATTTCTGCGATTACTGGCTGAGCCCGCTCATGAAGGTCATCGGCCCCGTGCCCTCTGCTGCGTGGGTTCCCATCGTGGTGGCGTTGCTTCCCACGGCCTATGCTGCGACGCTGTTCCTCATCGCCTTGGCGATGTGGTTTCCGCTCACGCTCATGTTGTCGTCGGCACTCAAGTCAACTGACATCAAGAAGATCGAGGCCGCGCGCGTCTTGGGGGCGGGGGAGTTCTACATCCTGTTCCATGTCGCCTTGCCGCTTGCGCTGCCCAACGTCTTCAACGGCCTGTTCATGGGGCTCGCGTCCAGCTTCAACGCGCTCGTCGTCGCCGAACAGCTCGGCGTCAAGGGCGGTCTTGGCTGGTATATCAACTGGTCGGCTGCGTGGGCGCAATACGCCAACGTGTTCTGCGTCGTCGGCATCTTCATCATCATCTTCTACTTGCTCGTCACGTTGCTGTTCAAGATTCGCGACCACGTTATGAAGTGGCAAGAAGGGACGGTGAAGTGGTAATGGCGCATAAGACCAACATCGCCCAGGGCGCCGTGGAAGACATCGTCCCGGAGCAGGCGGTCGCAGACGTGGATCTCGATTTGGCTGCGAGCACGCTCGGACACCGCGGCGACCACAAACTACATGCAACGGATGTGCGCCAGGTGTTCAACGAAGGCGAGTCAAGCGAGGTCATTGCCTTGGAGGGCATGAGCCTTTCCGCTGAGGGCAACCAGATCGTCGGGCTCGTCGGGCCATCGGGCTGCGGCAAGTCGACGTTTCTGCGCATCGTTGCGGGCCTGGACAAGGCTTCGGGCGGCACGGTTCTCTATGATGACGAACCGGTGACCGGTCCGGACTGGCATCGGGGCGTCGTGTTTCAAGGTGCTCAGCTCTTCGAGTTCCTCACCGTCTACGAAAACGTTGCGTTCGGCCTGAAAGCGCGCAAAGCGTACAAGGGCAACGAGGGCAAGGTCACCGATTACCTGAAAATGGTCGGCCTCGAGGCGTTTGCCGATTCGTACCCCCATCAAATCTCGGGCGGCATGGCCGCGCGCGTCGCCATAGCGCGTGCACTCATCGGCGAGCCGGGGCTCGTCTTGCTCGACGAGCCGCTCTCCGCCTTGGATGCCTTCCCGCGCAGCGCCATTCAAGACGAGGTCCTTCGTCTCATCAAGGTGTCGAACACGCTTGCGCTGCTGGTCACGCACGATATCGAGGAAGCAGTCTACCTGTGCGACCGCGTCATGGTCATGAGCCCGCGCCCGGGCAGGGTAGTCGCGGAAATCGACATCGACCTGCCGCACCCGCGTGACCGCGTCTCGCCTGAGTTCGTCGCGTATCGCAAGCAGGTTCTCGAGGCGTTGGGAGACGTCCATGCCTTGTGAGCACATGGCGTTAAAGAGGTAACGAGCCCGTGCAGGCAGTTGCCGGGTTGGAAGTAGAGGGCATGTGCCCAGCTAGGGAAAGGACAGAGGAGATGGACATTTCCAGACGCAAGTTCGTCGGTGCGGCCGCTGCTGCGGCAGCCGTCGCGGTATCGGGTAGCGCGCTTTCCGCGTGCGGCGGCTCGTCGGGCAACGCCGGCTCATCTGAAAGCGAGCCGGCGGTTATCGGCTACTGGGGAGGCACCTGCGAGGCGCCGATCTTCGTCGCCTACGCCAACGGTTATTTCCAAGAGGAGGGCATCGAGCCCGAGCTCATCTTGCTCGATGCTGCCGGCGGCACGAGCTCGGACACCATGGTCGCCCGCGGCGAGGTCGACTGCTACGAGTTGACCCCTGACAAGTTCATGCCCATCCAGCAGGGTCTGACCATGCGCATCGTCGACTCCCTGCACAAGGGCTGCATCCAGGGCGCCACGCTCGACGGCTCCGGCATCGAGACGGTCGATGACCTCGAGGGCAAAACGGTCGCCATCAACAACCAGGGCACTATCGCCCAGATCATGATCTCCGGTCGCATGGCACAGCACGGCCTCGACCCGGACAAGGTCGACTGGGTCGTCTACCAGAACCCGCTGATGGACGACGCGCTGCGCTCGGGCGAAATCGACGCGTTCTCCGCGTTCGACCCCTTCGCGGATCTTTCCGTCGCCAAGGGCGGTGCGCACAAGTTCTGGTCCTGGCACGAGGACGAGGAGTCCAAGGACTACCTGTGCTGCTTCGTCGGCGTCAACGCGCTTGCCATGGACCGCAGCGAGACGCTCGCGCCCAAGCTTTGCCGCGCGTTCAAGAAGGCCAACGAGTTCATCGCGGCAAATCCCGAGGAGGCCGCGCAGATCATCATCGACGGCGGTTATGTCGAGGTCGGTGGCGACAACGGCTTCACCAAGGAGATCATGGTCGATGAGATCAAGGCCTACGAATGGCTTTCCGGCGACAAGCAGGCGCTCGACGACAGCTTCAAGTGGATTTGGGAACAGGTCTGGTATGCGGGCGCGCTCGAGAGCCAGGACTTCGCCAGCGTCAAGGAATTCGACGAGTGGGCGATGGGCGACCTCTATGACGCGATGGTCGTCTACTGCGGTGAAGACGCGTAGGGAAAGCTGGATTTCATGAAGGATACGGTCTGGAAAGCGCTTTCTATCGTTGCCTGTCTGTGCATGCTTGCTGCCGTTGTCGTCTGCGTGTGCATGGGCGGATGCGACAAGCAGCTCATCACGACTGAGGGCGGCACATGCTACATGAGGTGCTTCTGGTGTTTCCGCGCAAGCATCGTGCTGGCCGCAGTCGGGGCGCTTTCGTGTCTTGTGCAGGCGTTCCTGTCCGAGGTACGTGCCCGCAGGGGGCTCGCATGCGTGAGCGCGCTCGTGGCGGTGGGGGTCATCTTGCTCAACGCAACGCCGGTAATCGGCATCTGCGGGGATACATCCATGATCTGCCATCAGACGGCACTTGTCGTCAATATCCTGTGCGCCATCTGCATTGTGCTGTGTCTCGTGGGCATTGTGCGCCCGGTGCAACGGGAAGAGAAGCCGAAGATGGGTCTGTAGGAAAGGGCAGCCATGAAGGAACTCGTCTTTTCTAGCCTGCGCAAGCGCAAGGTTCAGACCATAACCGTGGTGCTCGTCATAGCGGCGAGCACCACCCTGCTGTTTTCGTTGCTGCTCATGTACATCGGCGTCTCCCAGGGTGTCGCCTTGTCAAAGGAACGTGGCGGCGCCGAGGTCATGCTGGTGCCGACTGATGCTGCCGAAAGCGTCTCAGATTCCGACCTGCTGTTCACGGGCACGCCGTCGCCGATCTATCTCGATGCGGCTATTGCAGAGAAGGCCGCTGGCATAGAGGGCGTGAGTGCGGTATCCACGCAGTTTTTCTCTCAGACGCTTTCGGCTAGCTGTTGCGATACGGGAAACGAGACGCGCGTCGTGGGCTTCGACTCCAAGACTGACTGGGTCATACAGCCCTTGACCGACTATGACCTTTCGCAGGGGCTGGGCGATGACCAGATTCTGCTGGGCTCGCGCTTCGCTTCCGATGACCGCGAGGAATTCGTCATCCTCGGCAAAAGCTATCATGTCGCGGGACGCCTTGCCGCGACGGGATCGGACATCGACCAGTGCATAATGATGGACATCGACACGGCGCGCAGCATCTCCCGCGGCCTCGAGGGCTACGAACACTATTGGGAAAAGTACGGCGATCCTGCGGGCCTCGTCTCGGACATCCTCATCGACATCGACGATGGCTTGAATGACAACGAGCGTATCATGGTGCTGCGCAAGCTCGGCAACATCGAGGGTGTGCGCGCCATCGAGCGCACGGGCGTTATCGACAGCTCGCAGGAATCGCTTTCGGGCGTGTTTGGCGTCATGGTGGCTGCCGGCGTGCTCATGCTGGTGGTATGCGTGCTGCAGCTGTTCGCGCGCTTTTACTCCATGGCATGGGACCGCAAGTCCGAGCTTGCGTTCTACCGTGCCGTCGGGGCCACGAGACGCCAGATAGCGCAGCTCATAGGCTTCGAGGCGGCGATACTCTCGTCGGTGTCGGTATGCATAGGGCTCGTGCTCGGCTTTGCGCTCTATCTAGGTTGCCAAGCATGGCTTGCCGGCGTGGCAGCGTTTCCCTTCGTCGGTGCATCGGTTCCAGTCGTCTTGCTCTGTGCGCTGGGCATTGTGGTGTTCTTCGCGCTTGTGACGTTTTTGTCCATTCTCGCCCCGCTGCGGCAGATCGGGCGTATCGACCCGTCGCTTGCCATGCAGCAAAGCGATATCGACTAGGAGGCGAGAAGGCCATGCCAAATCACGTGATTGAAGCCAGGTCGCTTTCCATGGCGTATGGCGAGAACCGTATCTTCGACGATGTGAGCTTCACCCTCGACGAGGGCGAGTCGATTTCGATTACGAGTCCGTCCGGCTCCGGCAAGTCGACGATACTGGCCATCGTCGGATTGCTGCTCACGCCTGAAAGCGGGACGGTCATTGTCGGGGGAAACGATACGGCAGATGCCGACGATGAGCAGCGCTCGCGCTTGCGTCAGGGCACGTTCGGCTTCGTGTTTCAGCATGCGCAGCTCATTGGGTCACTGCGCGCGTACGAGAACGTGGCCGTTCCGGCGCGCTTTGCGGGAAAAGCCGATTTCGACGCCGATGAACGTGCCAAGCAGCTGCTTGTGGAGCTGGGCCTGCAAGACCGGCTCGAGCATTTCCCCTACCAGCTTTCCGTGGGGCAGAAGCGCCGGGTCGCGGTCGCGCGTGCCCTGCTGCTGCAGCCGAAGGTCCTCATTGCCGACGAGCCGACCAACGACCTCGATTCGGGGTCGGCGCATTCGGTAGCGGGCAAGCTCTTCGAGCGGGTCGAGCAGGGCCGTTCGCTGATATTGGTAACGCACGACATGGAGCTTGCCGCACGGACGCAGCATCAATACGAGCTCGCGGGCGGACGACTCGTTCAAGTGCGCTGAATTGGAAACGTGGCGTGCGTGCACGCCGGAGAGGAAAAGGACTCAATGGATTCGACGATTACCAAGATTCTCACCAAGGCATATGATGGCTCGATTATCTCCGACAGCGAGCTCGCGCAGCTCCTCGAGCTCGAGGACTGGTCGGAGGAGGCGGCGATGATGCGCTACGTGAGCCGCCTGTTCGCGCGTGACACCTTTGGTCCGTGCGAGGTGTCCTGCCAGATCGGCCTGGACAACTACCCGTGCAAGGCGGACTGCAAGTTCTGCTCGTTTGCTCCGTGCAACCACGTGTTCGCGAAAGAGGACATCGGCAAGCTCGAGCACGACGACATCGTCGGCAGGGCGGTCTACGGCATCGAGCAGGGCGCAACGTCCATCTTCCTCATGACGACGGCGACCTACAAGTTCGAGGAGCTGCTCGAAGTCGGCAAGAAGGTCCGTGCGGCTTTGGGAGATGACGTCCCGTTGGTTGCCAACACTGCCGATTTCGACAAGGACCAAGCCATCGAGCTCAAGAAAGCTGGCTTCGACGGCGCGTATCACGTCATCCGCATGGGCGAGGAACGCGACAACAAGCTGAAGGTCGCCGACCGCTGGAAGACCATCGAGGCCATCAAAGACGCGGGGATGTTCATCTCGACGTGCGTGGAGCCCATCGGTCCCGAGCATACGGTCGAGGAGATTGTCGAGAAGACGGTGTGGACGCGCGAGATGGAAGCTGTGCATTCCGGAGCGATGCGCCGCACGACGATACCCGGTTCCGATTTGGAGAAGTTCGGGCAGATTTCGTATGCACGTCTGGCGAACATCGTCGCTGCGGTGAACTTGGCGACTGGCCCCAAGATCGCCAACTGCACGCACAACCCGAACATGATCGGCCCGATGGCGGGCGCCAACCTGTTCTGGGCAGAAGCTGGGCGCAACCCGCGCGATACTGACGGCGAGACCGAGGGCAACGAGGGCCAGGGCGTGCCCGAGTGCATCGAGCTGTTCGAGGAAGCGGGTTGCGAAGTCAATACGGGTACATCCAAGATTTTCTACACGACGCATAACGCGTAAGAGCCTTCGCCAGAAAACAGGCTCCTGGTGACATCGGCTTGCGCATTATGATGTCCTGTTTTGTGCTAGGGCAGCAGTTTTGCCAAAAACCACGCGCTTGGTGACATCGAATGCATGTCGGGGATGTCACCAGGCGCCCTGTTTTTGGCGCGGATGTCGACTCAGGATCTTCACGGAATCTTATGAGGCGTGGCGGATGTCACCAAGGGCTCTCTTTTTGGCGAGGGCGTTTCGTGCGGCGGTTATTCCACGGGTCTGCTGGGGTCGCTTGCCCAGTCAGCCCAGCCGCCTGTGTAAACTTCGACGTTCTTGAATCCTGCGGCTGCGAGCGCCTCTGCAGCTGCTTGTGCGCGCGGACCCATGTGACAGTACAGCACGAGAGCGTCGTCTTTGCCGATTCCTGCTTCTGCGAACGCCTGAGGTTGCTGTGCCGTGGCCTCGCTTGTGATATCGAAGCCCGACGAGTAAGGGATGTTCACGGCACCAGGGATGTGCCCGTACGCGAATTCCTGCGACGTGCGAACGTCGACGAGTTTGAATGCGCCTTGGTTCTCCCTGATGTGCTCGGCATCTACCATCGTGGCTCCTCCATGCTGTCATGTTTGCTTGTATCGATGCATGGTACTGCATTTCCATGCGCGCGGTTTGCGTTATTCTGTGTAGCATGCAAAAACATGCTTCGACAATCAGGAAAGTCAATGCGGTACTCGCCGCCGTGTTGACGGTTTTCTTCTTCGCGCATGCGCTACTGGGCAGCGTGACACAGGCGTTTCATCCCGTTGACGCTCCGGTTGTGCTTATCTGGGCACTTATGGGCGTGGGCGTGGTGCACATCGTGGCAAGCGTGTTCACTACCTACGTCATGTTCACCGACGAGGTGCGCCCGCCGAGTTCGCGCAAGAAACGCCATCAGTGGTTGAAGTGGGCTACGGGCGCGCTGCTTGCCGTCGTTGCCATCTGGCATGCGCTGCGTCCCGACACGAGCGCGGATGCGCTGCTCATCGTCGTTTTGGCGGTGCTCGCCTGGCACGCTTTCATTGGCAGCAAGTCTATCGTGCGCGATCTCGACATGCCGCGCTTCATGAAAGCAGCGCTGCGCGTTGCCGTCGTTGCAGTATCGGTGCTTATCGCCGTGTTAGTGCTCGTTGCTTTGCGGTAGGGACGCTTCGTTTGATGCGCGCCTGTCGTTGACATGTGTTTGCCTTGGAAGGCTTTTTGCCGAAAGTCTTACGCGAGCTCGATTTCGTCGAATGTACCGGAGAGCAGGTCGACCATGAGCAGACGGTTGCGCAGGGGCATGCCTTTCCCGGTCAGCACCTTGACGGCTTCGGCAGCTTGCACGGCCGCCACGACTGAGGCGGTGAAGGGGAGGGTTCCGAGCTCTTCGTGCGCGCTTTCGCCTTCGATTTGGCCGTAGACCGTGGCAAACGACACGTCACCGGGGTAAACGGTGCACGCCTGTCCGAACCACCCTGCAATCGCGCCATAGACAATGGGAATCCCCAGTTCAGAGGCGGCATGGGCAAGCCAGAAGCGTGCTTCCAGGCTGTCGAGGCAATCTACGATGCAGTCACTTCCCGCGATGAGTTCCGCCGTGTTTTCCTCGGTGAGCAGCATGCGCCGTGCGTCAATCTTGACCTCGCTGTTGATGCTCGCCACACGCTCGCGCGCGGCCTCGACTTTCGGCATCCCCAAATTGCCTTCGGTAGCCAGCAGCTGGCGGTTGAGGTTGCTTTGCTCGAAGGTATCGGCGTCGATGACGCGCAGTGCACCGACTCCTATGCGCGCGAGCGACTCGACGACGTAGCCCCCCAAGCCCCCGCAGCCGACGACGGTGACGTGTGCGCTCGCAAGCGCTGCACAGTCTGCCTCGGAAAGCGCGTTCAGGTTGCGCACATAGCGCTGGAGGAGAGACATGAAAAGTCCTTTCGATGGAGCTGGAAAACGGGTAATGGGGCGCTGGGCATATCGACGAGTGGGGCTAAGCGACCGCAGCGAGAGTAGAGACAAGCTTTGCTTGGCTCGACCGAGCGAAGGGTCCCCCGAGGAGATATGCCCAGCGCCCCTCTTTTAACTTACACGAACCGGTACGTGTGCATCATCTCGTTGGCGAGCTGCTTCTTGCGGCACTCGTCGCACAGCGTGGCCGGATCTTCGCCCGTTTCGGAAGCAGCGCGTTGCACCATGGCGTCCGTTCCCATGACCGCGCCGCATTCCTCGCAGAACGCGAGCTTGAAGTCCTGGTGCCAGATAGTGCGCGTCGTGTCCGTCTCGGTGAACTCGATTTCACCCGTGGGGCAGACATTGGCGCAGGACAGGCAGCCGATGCACGACGGGGCGGCTTCGTCATAGGGCGTCGCGACGCGCTTTTCCGTGCCGCGCAGTACCGTGTTGATGGCGCCGGTGCCTAGGGCGTTGCAGGCCTGCACGCACAGGCCGCACAGGATGCACTTGCCGGAATCGAGTGCGGTCAGGCGCGCGAAGCCGTTCTGGCCACCCAGAG
>CASDTD010000205.1 GCA_949283445.1 uncultured Coriobacteriia bacterium
ACACGATTCACTCCTACACCAACGACCAGAAGGTGCTCGACGTGCATCACAAGGACTTCCGCCGCTCGCGTGCTGCGGCGCTGAGCCAGATTCCCACGACGACGGGCGCCGCCAAGGCCGTTTCCCTGGTCATTCCGGAGCTCGAGGGCAAGCTCGACGGCATGGCGACCCGCGTTCCCACGCCGACGGGCTCCATGGTCGATCTCACCTGCGAGCTGGCCACGCCGGCGACGGCCGAGGAAATCAACGCGGCTATGAAGGCGGCGGCCGAAGGCCCCATGAAGGGCATCCTCGAGTACTGCACCGACCCGATTGTCTCCACGGACGTCATCGGCAACAAGCACTCGTCGGTCTTCGACAGCCTGCTCACCAAGGTACTCGGTGGTGGTAAGGGTGATTTCGTGAAGTGCATCTCCTGGTACGACAACGAGCTGGGCTACTCGCAGCGTGTCGTCGACCTCGCCAAGTTCATGATGGCATAACGTCTACGTCCCCCTGTCAGCGCATGCTCTACAATTGCTCATAACGTTATCTCGAGAGACAAGCCCTTCTTGAAAGGTTCAACATATGGCCGGCAAGCTTTCCATAGTCGCGACGCCCATCGGCAACCGGGGCGATATCACGTTGCGGGCGTTGGAGGTCTTGCGCGCGGCTGACACGGTGCTCGCGGAAGACACGCGCGTGACGGGCAAGTTGCTGTCTGGCTACGATATCCACGCACATCTGGAACGTTGCGACGAAAACGTCATCGCGCAGCGCAGCGCGCATCTGGTCGAGCGCATGCAAGCGGGGGAGCACCTAGCGTTCTGTTCGGATGCGGGCATGCCGGGCGTGAGCGATCCGGGCATCGTGCTCGTGGACGCCGCGCGCGAGGCGGGCGTCGAGGTCGAGGTACTTCCCGGTGCGTCGGCGGTGCCCGCAGCGCTCGTCGCGGCGGGCTTTCCGGGCACCGCCTTCTACTTCGGTGGCTTTCTGCCACGCAAGGAAAAGGCACGCGTCGATCTGCTCGCGTCGCTTGCTGCGCTGGATGCTGCACTCATTTTCTACGAATCGCCTCATCGGGCCGTGGCATCTGTCGCCTCTATCGCGCGGGTGTTCGGTCAACGCCCTGTGGCACTGTGTCGTGAGCTCACGAAGCTCCACGAGGAGGTGCTGCGCCTGCCCGCGCCCGAGCTGGCAGAGCAGCTCGCACAGCGTGACGCCGTCAAGGGCGAAATCGCGCTGGTTATCGCCCCGCCGGCTGAAGAGCAGAGCGCGCTCGATCTGGACAGCCCGCAGCTGCACGAACGCATACGTGAACAGCTGGCGCAGGGCACGCCGAAGTCGGCGCTTGCCAAGCAGCTCGCCGCCGAACTAGGCGTTTCAAAAAACGAGCTTTACGACCTCATTCACCGCCTGGCTTAAGCCTGGTCTTCGGTGACGAGCCATTCGAAGCCTTCGAGCACGTATTCGCCGCTGATGCGCACACGCGGCAGCGCGGTGACGTCGTCGCCGACATGCGCCCACTTGTTCTCCGTCGTGAACGCGCAGGCAAAGCCCGCTTCGGCAACGGCTGCCTGCCCATCGTCGCTGACATCGCCATACGGGTAGGCGAACGCGTCTCCGGCACCCAGGAGCTCCTGCGAACGTTGCAGGTCCTCCACGATCTCTTCTTTGCTCATCGCGTAGATGACCCCGCCGTGGCCTATATCGGTACCGTCATGGTGCATCGCATAGGAATGCGACTGGAACGAGACGTAGGGGCTCGCGTAGTCGATGATTTTCTTCTTCGCGTTCTTCTGGTCGCAGATGACGAACGAGGTGGCTGGCACCTGATATTTCTCCAAAACCGGAATGCCGTAGTTCAGGAAGTATTTCTGCGCGTCATCGAAGGTGAGCACCACGCTTTTTTCGGGAAGGCTGTGCTCGCCTTTGATGAACGCCGCGACTTCCTGGAACGAGGGGAAGTAAAAATCGTTTTCGGTGAGGTAGGCGAGCTGCGCGTCCAGCTTCTCGTCCAGCAGGTAGTTCGACCCCGGCTCGTCGTAGCCGTCGACATCGGGCGGGTTGTCGGCGGAATAGACGTAGTGGTACATGAGAACTGGCACGCCGCCGTCCATGGTCTTCATGTCCTCGACCACGTGCACGGTGCGCACCGCCTCGGCGGTGTGTCCGGTGGAATCTGAAACGCGATAGGTGATCTGATAATCCCCCGGCGTCGAGGTGTCGACCGTGCCTTCGGTCGCGATGTTGGGCGTGAGCACGCCGTCGGTGGGCTCTGTCGCGTGCGCACCGACCTCGAGATATTCCTCGCCCATGAGCACATAGGTGTCTTTGTCGCCGTTGAGCCCGATGATGATGTTGCCAGGGTCGATAACTGCGGGCGCAGCGTTGGCCGGGGCCTGTTCGTCGTTTGCGGGAGCGTCTGCATGGTGGCCGAACAGCGAAAACGCTCCCCATCCTGCTGCCACGATGACGAGCAGCGCGAAAACGGCGATGGCAACCGGCGGTACCCTGCGGCGGCGAGCTGGCTGTTGCTGGTAGGCGCGGGCTTGCTGATAGGCACGAGCTTGCTGTGCACGCTGCGGCATTTGTCGGGCGGGGGCGCTGCGCGGGGCACGAAGGTGCGTCTGCTCGCGATATGGCTGGCTTGTGTCGTGTGCTGCCGGGCGCCGGCCGTACGATTGCGCATGGGCGCGGGGATGCGTGTGCGCTTGGCTTCGCGGCTGAGCATGCGCCTGATTGTGCTGTTGGGTGGAGGGCTGCCTGTAGGCGCGCTCATGCTCGTGTGTGCGAGGGCGTGCCGGGGCATGGTCGCGGTTATGACTCGGCTCGCGAGTTGGCTGCCTGCGGTTTTTGTCCGCTGTGCTGGCGGGAGTTTGCGCGCGTCGCGGCTCTTGGGACGTGTGGGTACGCTCGCGGCCCTGCTCGGGAAAGCGGTCGCGCCCTCTCGCGCGAGCATGTGGCCTGGTGTCTCGGTTCATCGCATTCTCCCCTGTAACGCGGCGGCATGTCGCCTCGTCATTCCCTAATAAAGCGCTTGATAAATGCTACATATATATAGATACAATGCGCAAGAGCGCGATGCGGCGTGCATGCGGGAACGGTGGTATGCGGGGGCAGTTTGGTTTTGCGTTGCCAGTGCATAATCGACGAGCCCTGCTGGGTGCGACCCAACAGGGCTCTGCTGCGAGGGAAAGGCACGACGGCAGATGGGGTAGAGAAGAAAGTCAAGAACAGAGTGCTTGCGCCGTCCTTTCGCCTTGCAGTGTACAACGGAAAGCTGAAGCGTTCCTTAAACAGGGCGTCTTGCAAAGTTTCGCATTACCCCGCATCGGAACGACCAGCGCTATTCTGCATGGGCTACTCGGGCTGCGAACGTACGTTTCCTTTCGCGTTCGTGCGATTTGGGATGTCATCGTGTTAGCTGGACGCGCCTGTCGCTGCCGTCTCTCAGCGCTCTCCCTAGAGACGCCATTCTTTCGCATATTATTTTTGAAAAACTATAGACAATAAGAAGAATAAATCGTATAGTGTCCTTGTCGCTCCTCTTGGATGACTCCAAACGGGAAAGAGCGCTTACCGCCCCTACAGGCCTCTTTCTTTCCTCCCCCAAGAGGCATTCTCTCTCTGCGTTGCGAGGGCCCGGCATCAAGGACAGGATGTCGGGCCTTCGCGCGTTCAGGCACGTTTGCGCATTGCGCTGTAGCGCCACTGCTTCTGTCGGGCTCTCGTGCGCTCGGGCGTGCCGCCGGCAAGCGCGGGGCGCATCGTGTGCGAGGCGGGTGACCTGCGGAGAAAAGAGGGGCCCCGGTGCTGGGATGGGGCACCGGGGCTCGAAAGATGTTCGAGGCGGGATGGGAAGTTTGGGGAGAGGAGAATGCCCGTTCCTCGAACTGTCAGAAACAATACCGTATGAGCCTTAAAACTCTCTGAAAGATGCGCTGGTGTAACGAAATGTTCACCTTGTCCTATCGGCTCTGGGGACGTGATGAGGCAGCATGGTTTCGGCAGGTGTCATAATGCTGTGTAGGGGTAGCGTAACTCGATTTCGGCTTCCGAGCCTTCTCGCAACTCGCCGTAGGTGCGTGGATTGCGCTTGAGGTAGCCGTCTGTCGTGTCGAGCTGTAGCAGGTTCAGGTGTCCTGCCCCTTTCACGAAACGCGCGACGAGCCCGTCTTTCGTGTATTCCAGCGTTACGGGTTTGATGGCGAAGAAGTCCTCGCCTGGCCCATCATGAGGGCCGCTGCCGGGCTTGCCCTGTGGCGCGCCTTTCGGTTTGCCGCCCGGTCCACCCGGCGGCACGCTTTCGGCAAGCCTCACCGTCGCTTTCGTGAATTCGACGGTGTGACCGTACAGAAACGTGTCGACCAGCGGTTTCAGGTACCAGTCGGCGGTAATCTCACAGCCGCCCGGAGGTCCGGAAATGCCCAGCACGGGTGTGCCGTTCACTGTCGAGGCGCTGGTGTGGCGCCCGGGGCCGTGGTTCGTCTCATGGCAGAACACGGTGCCGATTTCCTCCAAGATCTCCATCGTGAAGTCCTTGGACCCTTTGGAAGAGCCCGCGTTGATGGCGACGATGTCAGCTTCGTCGCTTGCCTTGAGCAATGCGGCCTTTATCTGCTCCCAGCTGTCGGGCAGGCAGGGGTAGATGACCGGCTCGGCACC
>CASDTD010000206.1 GCA_949283445.1 uncultured Coriobacteriia bacterium
TTCCCCGATGTCAACGAAAAAACGCTCTGTACACGCATCCGGGCGTATCCACTCCCCACTTACCCCTCAAAACGCCTCGTTCACCCGCAGCGCTACGCGCTGGTGCCAGCAGAGGGATTCGAACCCCCAACCATCTGCTTACAAGGCAGCTGCTCTACCATTGGAGCTATGCTGGCACGTGCGCGATGCGCAGTGTAGCATACTCGGCCAGCCGTCACGGCAACAACTTTGTCGCCATGCTACCCAGCCACCATCTGATCGCTGCAAACAGGTGGTTCACCGACAGATTCCCGCAGCAAATTTCGCAAACGGGTGATTCGCCGACATCGCAGCCCCCTACTCGGCCCGTTTATGTCGCACAATCACCCGTTTGTGCCCCGAACAGTACATAACTGTCGCCGGAGCACCCAGCCGTCTGCCCCACTGCGCTGCGGCGCAATCCCTATTCGCCTTGCACCATGCGGCGCAGCTTCTCGGCAACAGCGGGGTCGATGCGCTCGGCGAGCGTGTTCTTAACGTTGCTCGGCCGCACCGCGTCTTCGCGCCAGCCCTCTTCGGCCCGTTCGCTTCCCAGCCCGAACGCCGCCGACGACATGCGCGTCACGCCACCGCCGAACACCGTGGATTGAATCGTGAAATCGGAGGACACGACGACGACCTCGAGCCCCTTGGCACGCGCGTCGTGCGCGAGTTTCTCGATAACCGAATCGGCGCTCGTGCCGCTTGCGGAGAATACGACCTGAATGCCCGCCTCTTTGGTCACCTCGCCCGACGAACTGGGATTGCCCGCGCCGTCGAAGACGACCGTGCAGCGCTCGTAGTCGCCCTGCGCAAAATAGGCCGCGTCGTTGATGAGCGCCTCGCGCGCCTTGTTCCAGCCCGCACCGCCCTCGTAATCAGCGCCCAGAGCTGCATAGCGTGCGTTGTTGCGGATGACGTTGTAGCCGTCGACGATCAGGACGCGGCGGCGGTGCATTGCCTCATCCATTCGTACGCGATGGCCGTCGTCGCCTGCGCGACGTTCAACGACTCGACCTGCCCCACCTGTGGCAGCTTCACCAGCAGATCGCAGGTCTTGAGCGTGAGCTGCGACAGCCCCTTTTCCTCGGAGCCCATCACCAACACGATGCGCCCGGACAGCGGCGCGTCCCAGACGACGTCTGTGGCGTGCTCGCTGGCGCCGACCACCCAGAAGCCTTCCTCTTTCAAGCGGTTCAGGTTGCTGACGAGGTTGGCCTCAAGCGCGATGGGCAGGTGCAGCGCCGCGCCAGCCGACGTCTTGTACGTCGCCGTGGTGACGCGCGCCTGGCGCTTGTTTGGAATGAGCACACCGCTTGCGCCGACGATTTCCGCCGAGCGCAGCATGGCGCCGAAATTGCCGGCGTCCGTGATGTGGTCGCACGCCAAGATGAGCGCGTTTTTCTTGCCGGCCGCCGCCTCGACGAGCGCTTCGATGCCGACGTATTCGTAGGGCGCGAGCTCGGCGACGATGCCTTGATGGGCACCGTGCGCGGAATGCGCATCCAAAAACGCCGCATCCGCCTTGCGCACAGAAACACCGCAAGTCTGCACGCGCTTCAGCACGCCCGCGAGTTTCTTGTCCTTGCGCGCCGCATCGGAAGCGTAGACGCATTTGAGCGGGGCACCCGTGGCAAGTGCCTCTTCCAGGGCATGCCGCCCTTCGAGAAACTCACGCTCCATAGGAAACACGCGCCCCGTTGGCCGTATCTTCCACCGTGAAGCCCAGACCGGTCAGGCCGTCGCGGACGGCGTCGGCAACGCCCCAGTCCTTGCGGGCGCGGGCGTCGGCACGCGCGGCCAGCAAGACGTCGACCGCTTCGTGCGCGTCGTCGCCTTCGTAGCCCGCAATCTGCGCCGCCAGCTCGCAGACTTCGTGCGGCCACTCTTGTGCCGCCGTAAAGACGATGCCCAAAACGCCCAGCAGCTGCTCGATAGCGTCAGCCGCAGCGCGAACAGCCTCACGGCCTGCGCTGTCGAGGGCGCTGTTGGCCTCGAGGAAGGAATTGGCAGCGCTTACCAGCGAAAACACCGCGCCCAAAGCGCCTGCCGTGTTGAAGTCGTCGTCCATGGACTCCGTGAACTTGTCCCTCGTCGCCTGCACGAGCGCAGAAAGCTCGGCGCAATCCGTCGCGTCGGCGGCAGCGGCGTTGTCCGCCGCCCACTGCAGGTTGCGCAGCGCCGTGCGCACACGCTCGTAGGAGCTTTCGGCCTCTTTCAGACGCTCGTCGGAAAACGCGAGCGGGCTGCGGTAATGCGTCTGGAGCATGAGCAGGCGCAGCGCCATCGGATTGCACTGGTCGAGCACGTCGGTGAGCAGCAGGAAGTTGCCCAGGCTCTTGGACATCTTCTCTTCCTCGCCCGTCTCGCTGTTGATGATGTTGAGCATGCCGCCATGGAGCCAG
>CASDTD010000207.1 GCA_949283445.1 uncultured Coriobacteriia bacterium
CAAGAACTTCTTCATGGCCGGCAGTTCTTCCTGTGCTTGCGCATAACCGGTGTCGTAGCTGTTCTGCAGCTTGGCAAGGTCGGTTTCCCCGCTGGACACCGCCATCTCGTCGGCGTAGAACACGTAGGCGGCGCCGTCGGCTGCCAGACGGTCTATCTCGTCTGCGATGACGTTGTAGCGCTGCCAACGACTGTCGAGCGCGCGCAGCAAGTGCGGGTACTTGCGGAAATAGAGATGCGTGAGCTTGTCGGTGAGACCTTCGGATTTGCTCTTGCGGTACGTGCGCGGGCGCGTGCGCACGATGAAGAAGCGCTTGAAACCGTCATGTTGGGCGCGGGGCAGCAGAAAGCCCGCGCCTTCGCCCATGCCGCCATCGTAGTAATGCTGGCCGTCCACGACAGGCGAGGGCATGACGAAGGGGAGCGTGGAGGACGCGCGCACGCGCAGCATGAGTTCGTCGAGCGTGGAGAGGTCGTCTTTGGTCCAGTACACGCTTGCGCCCGTGTCGCGTTGGAACGATTCGATGGTCACCTTGGCCGGGTTGGCCAGAAAAGTCTCCATATCGAAGGGCAGGAAACCGTCTGGTTTGCCCGTCTCCTGGTAGATGTGATAAGCGGAAAACCAACCCTTGCCGGTCAACAACGTGCCCAGGCCGCCGAATTCGGGGTCTTTCACGAGGTCGACGAAAGACTTCTTGGCGCGTTCGGGGTCGCGCGAGACATAGTTGACCGCGCAGCTCGACCCGGCGGAAAGCCCGTAGACGTTGTCGAAGTAGATGCCCGCCTCGAGCAGCGTGACCACGGCGCCGGCGGTGTAGCTCGCGCGCATGCCACCGCCTTCGAAGATGAGGGCGGTGTCGAATATGTTGCTGCTCAATGCTGGCATGTGATTCTCCTGGATGTGGCGCGGTCATCGGGCTGCATTGTATCCCCGCAGGGCTCGGGTATGCGGTATTATTTGCTGTCTTGTATACAAGGAGAGCGCGAAATGCCGAACGGGCGCAGCATGCGCATCCGAGAGAGGAGGTGGGGCTGTGGCCGAGATCATAGAGGCGGCGGGTATCACGGCGCGTGTCGTGCGCCGCAAGAACATGAAAAACGTGCGCTTGCACGTCAAGGCCGACGGCACGGTCAGCATCTCCGCTCCCTATGGGGTGCCGCAGCGCACGCTCGAACAGACGGTGGAGCGCTCGGCGGAGTGGATTGCCCGCAAGCGAGAAGAGCTCGCCGACACGCCGCTGGCGCGCGCGGAGGCGGCGAGTGCGGAAGAGCAGCGTGCGTGGCGGGCTGTCGTCGAGGCTGCGGTGCCGTTGCTGCTGGAGAAGTGGGAGCCCGTCATCGGCGTGCGCGTCAAGAAGCTCGTGTACCGCAACATGAAAAGCCGCTGGGGCTCATGTCAGCCGGCCACGGGGCGCGTCTGCATCAACACGCGTCTGGCGCTCTATCCCATGGAGTGCTTGGAATACGTGGTCGTCCACGAGCTCGTGCATATGCTGGAGCCCAGCCACAACGCGCACTTCAAGGCGCTTATGAGCGAGTTTCTGCCGGATTGGAAGCAGCGGCAGAAAAGGCTGCGCTAGCTAGCTTCAGAAGCGCCATTCCCGCGCGAGGGCAGATTCTCTCGTGTCCTGTGGCTCGCGTGAAAGCAGGTACTCCTGCAAGTAGGGGATGTTGAACATCAGCTTTCCGCGACCTACGGCAACGATATTGCCTTCATTGAGCAGGCGCTGGCGTATGGGGCTGACCTGTTGGAGGCTTTTCCCAAGGTGCTTTGCTATGTCTGCTGTCTTCGCAATGCGTTCGGTATCAAGCACATGCGCCATTGCGGTTAAGTACCTGCATTCGGAGGCGGGCAAGGCACTCACAATAGGCTCAAGGCTTCGTGTCGTATACAGGTGGATGATTTCAGGAAGGCAGGTCCTCACGTCTTTTTCGTCTATGGTGTAGGTGCTGCAATTGCCCTGTTCGTTCACGAATTTCACAAGACAGTATCCGGCAAGCTGGATGAGATAGGGATGTCCGAAACTGGCTTCGACAAGGGCGTCCAACGCTCTCTCATCAATTTCCAGGGAGCCCACATGCTCAAAAGCCTCGCGCAGCACGTCGTATGTTTCCGAATGAGTAAACACACTTATTCTTTCGTGGGCGCAGCGCCGCATGTACGTGCAGCCTTCGTATTGGATTACGGCATCGTATGCATAGGGCAATCCTGCGACGGCGAGCATGACGTCGTATCCCTTGCGAGAGGCCATCTGAAACGCTCCGCAGATTAACGAGAGATCTTTCAAGTCGACTTTCTGGACTTCGTCTATCGAAACGAATACGCCCTGCTTTGCATCACGGCATGCTTCGAGGAATACTATCCCCAGATCTTCTTTGTCGTATGTTGTGGTTTCTGATGAAGAGATGCCGCCGAGGCTGATTCCGGAACCTAGAACGTTCACGCTCGCTTCTGGCGCAAGCGTTTTCGTTGACTCCCTGTGCCTCACCAGATTTCGCACGAGGACAGAAAGCGCGTTTTCCGAGTTCAGGTCAATTGTCCGCCATCCGTGCGCAGCAGCCATTTGCGAGCACTGTTCGAGCAGGGCCGTCTTTCCGCATCCTCGATTGCCAGTGAGAAACAGAACTCGCTCGGCGCTCCCGCGGTCTGTGAGCGCGTTTTCGAAGCGCAAGAGTATCTCTTTTCTTCCGAAGAAGAAATCCGGCTTGCCGCCAAATGAAGGGGTGAACGGATTGTTGAACATGGGCGGCCTCCGTAAAGTATAAAAGTATAACAAGCGAGTAGAAG
>CASDTD010000208.1 GCA_949283445.1 uncultured Coriobacteriia bacterium
GCCGTGGCGTTCGGCAACGACGAGGTGTACCTCGAAAAGCTCATCAAGCGCCCCAAGCACGTGGAAATTCAGGTACTCGCCGACACGCACGGCAACGCCATGCACCTGTGCGAGCGCGACTGCTCCATCCAGCGCCGTCACCAAAAGCTCATCGAGGAAGCGCCGTGCCCCGTGCTCACGGAGGAAACCCGCCAGGCCATGGGCGAGGCGGCCCTGAAGGCCGTGCGCGGCGTCGGCTACGTCAACGCCGGCACCATCGAGTTCCTCCTGGACACGGACGGCACGTTCTACTTCATGGAGATGAACACCCGCGTGCAGGTGGAGCATCCCGTTTCGGAGCAGATCTGCGGCGTGGACATCATCAAAGAGCAGCTGCGCATCGCCGCCGGCGAGCCGATGAGCTGCATCGACAAGGCGCCGATGTCGCCCAAATGCCATGCCATCGAGTTCCGCATCAACGCCGAGGACCCGGAAAACGGCTTCAGGCCCTGCCCGGGTACCATCACGCGCTTCGACATGCCCGGCGGCATGGGGGTACGCGTCGACACGCACCTGCGTGCTGGCGACGTGATTCCGCCCACCTACGATTCGCTTATGGCCAAGCTCATCGTCTGGGGTGACACACGCGAGGAGGCCATCGCACGTGGCAAGCGCGCGCTTTCCGAGTTCGTGATCGAGGGCGTCAAGACGACGATACCCTTCCATCAGGCGGTGCTCGAAAACGCCGTCTTCAACACGGGCAAGGTCTATACCGATTTCATCGACGCCGAAATGAACGGAGGCACGTTGTGAGGGAAAAGGAAGCTGAGCAGGGCATCAAGCTCGAGGGCATCGAAATCGCCCCGGGTGTGGCCGAGACGATAATCTCGCTTGCCGCCGCCGAGGTGGAAGGCGTTGCGGGCGTAGGCGCCGCTGGTGCCATCTCCACGATTCTGGCCTCGTTCAACGCCGGCAAGGCAATCCCGACCGCCGGCATCAAGCTGTCGGTTGACGATGCGAACAAGGTCGCCGTCGAGATTACCATCCAGGCCTATTACGGGTACCGTCTCGTCGAGGTGGCCGACAACGTCCGCGCCGCCGTCGCCGACGCGCTCAAGGGGCAGATCGGTGCCGAGGTGGCGTCGGTTGACATCTACGTCGACGGCTTGGCGTTCGAGGAGTAAGTTAGCGCATGACTGCATCTCAACACGAGCACACCCGCGCCCGGCGCGAGGTGCTGCAAGTCATGTACCAAAGCGAGCTCACCGGCACGTCGTATGAAGAGCTCATCGGCGCTGCGGGTGATACCAGCTTGTTGCTCATTCCCGAACGTCCCGAGGGCGTTTCAGATAACGACCTCATCGGCGAGGAGCTTGCCGCCTACGCGGGCGAGCTTTTGCGCGGTATCGTGTCGCATCTGGACGAAATCGACGAATGGATCGAGGACACGGCCGAAAACTGGACGCTGGACCGCATGCCCATCGTCGACCGCAACATCATTCGCCTGGCCGCCTACGAAATCGCCTTCTGCGAGGACATACCCACGAGCGTGGCCATCAACGAGGCGGTGGAGCTCGCCAAGGCGTTCGGCGGCGACGAGTCCCCCAAGTTCGTGAACGGCGTGCTGGGGCGCATCGCCGTGCTCTTCGGCGAGGAAGCGGTGCCGTACGTCGAGCAGGAGGCGGGCATCGAGGAAGCTTCGGAGGAACAAGATGACGGTCGATGAGCGCGCGAGTTTCGGCGAGCTGCGTGCCCGTCTGGACGAAATCGTCGTCGAGGTGCGCAACAAGGACCTTTCTTTGGAGAAAAGCCTCGATTTATATGAAGAAGCTATCAAGCTTGGCAATCGCTGCGCAGAGCTCGTGGACAAACCGGACTATACTGAGCAGGAAGCTGCAGCGGCGGCCGAGGTGCTGAGCAACGAGGCGCCGGTGGTGAACCTGTCCGGTGTCGCCGAACAAGACGCAGGCCAAGCTACGGCTCCGGATTCCCCTGCAGATGGCAGTGCGCCTGCCTGATCTTTCCAAGGGGAAGCAAGAAGAATGGGAAGGCGGTGCCGCATGCGGCGGCACCGTGTTGACGTTCGGGGACGGAGAGCTTTGACTACTGAGATTCTAGACAAGATTTCTTCTCCAGCAGACCTGGCCGATATGAGCTACGAAGAGCTCGACCAGCTCGCCTTCGAGCTGCGCGCGCACATGATTGCCGTGACGTCGCTTCGCGGAGGGCATCTGGCCTCGTCGCTAGGCGCGGTCGAAATCGTGCTGGCGCTGCACCGCGTCTTGTCCTGCCCCGATGACCGCATCGTGTTCGACGTGGGGCACCAGGCCAACGCGCACAAGCTGCTCACCGGGCGTAAAGAACAGTTCAAGACCTTGCGCACGTTCAAGGGCATTTCCGGTTTTCCGAAAATCGACGAAAGCCCGTATGACGCGCATGATTCGGGGCACGCGTCCGATGCGCTTTCCACGGCGTTCGGGTACTGTGTTGCCCGCGACTTGAACGGCACCGACCAGACCATCGCCGCTGTCGTGGGCGACGCCTCGTTTACCGGCGGCATGTCCATGGAGGCGCTCAACAGCATCGGCAACGCCGGCACGCGCCTTATCGTCGTCTTGAACGACAACGGCATGTCCATATCGCCCAACATCGGCGGTTTCGCGGCCTATCTGGCCAAAATCAGGACTTCCAGCGCGTACATCAACACGCGCGACCAGGTGGAGGAAGCTTTCAATTCCGGTGGCAAGCTCGGGCGCATGCTCATGCGCGGCGGTAACATGGTCAAGGCTTCCGTCAAGCAGTTCGTCTTGCCGGGCACCACGTTTCTGGAAGGCTTCGGCGTCACCTATCTCGGCCCCATCGACGGCCATGACATCCCCACACTCGAGGCGATTTTGCGCGAGGCCAAGGAACTCGACGGGCCGGTCATCATCCATGCGGTGACGAAAAAGGGCAAGGGCTATGCGCCTGCCGAGGAAAACCCCGGCCTGTTCCACGGCGTGGGGCCGTTCGACATCTCTTCGGGTGTTCCCGCGGCCAAGTCGGGTGACCCTTCGTGGACGTCGGTGTTCGGTGACGAGCTCGTCAAGCTGGCAGACGAAAACGAGGATATCGTCGCGATAACGGCTGCCATGGAAGACGGCACGGGCCTGAAGAAGTTCGCGCAGACGTGGCCCGAGCGCTTCTATGACGTCGGCATTGCCGAAGAGCACGCCGTGTGCATGGCGAGCTCCCTTGCCATGGCGGGCAAGCTGCCGGTCGTCGCCATCTACTCGACGTTTCTGCAGCGTGCGTTCGACCAGGTGATGATCAACGTCGCTCTGCAGAAACAGCATGTGGTCTTTGCCATCGACCGCGCCGGTCTCGTCGGCGCCGACGGCCCCACGCACCATGGCGCGTTCGACCTGTCGTATCTGCGGGCTGTTCCCGGCATGAAGATCATGGCGCCTTCCAACGACCGGGAGCTGCGTCGGGCCCTGCGCGATGCGCTCGCGCTGGATGGCCCTGTCGCCATCCGCTATGCCCGGGGCAGCGCGCCCGTTTCCGACCAGACGCCGGACCCGTGGGAGCCGGGGCAGGGCGTGTGCGTGCGGGAGGGTGCCGATGTGGCGCTGCTCGCCGTCGGCGACATGGTGCCGCTTGCCCTCGATATCGCCGCGCGCCTGCACGACCAGGGTGTCGAGGCGCTCGTCTATGACATGCGCTGGGTCAAGCCCGTCGACGATGCGGCGGCGGCGCGTGCGAGCACGTGCAAGGCGGTATTCACGTTCGAAGACAATTCCGTCGTGGGCGGCTTCGGCACAGCTGTGCTCGAATCTTTGGCCACGCAGGGGCTTTCTGCACGCGTCGAGCGCATCGGCCTGCCCGACGGCTTCGTCGAGCAGGGCAGCGTCGCAGAACTGTTTTCCGAGCTCGGCCTGGATGCGGAAACGCTCGCAAACCGCGTGCTCGAGGTGCTCGCGTCATGACGAACAGGCCCCGTCTGGACGAGCTGCTCGTCGCTCGCGGCTTCTTTTCCAGCGTGCACGACGCGGCGGCTGCGGTGCTCGCGGGCAGTGTCGTGGTCGGAGAGCACCGTGAGACGTCTGCGGGCAAACGCGTTTCCCCAGACGTTCCCATCAGACTCAAGGCAGGCAAGGAGAAAGACCGGCTGGGCTATGCGAGCAGGGGAGGTGGCAAGCTCGCTGCCGCGCTCGACGCCTTTGGCATCGACGCAACGGGCATGAACTGCGCCGATCTGGGCTGCTCGACCGGCGGGTTCACCGATTGCCTGCTGCAACGCGGGGCGGCGCACGTGAGCTCGATTGACGTGGGGCGCGCCGATTTCGATTGGAAGCTGCGCAATGACGAGCGCGTGAGCCTGTTCGAGCGCACGAACGTGCGCGGCATCGACGCGCGCGCCGTCGGGGCGCCGTTCGACCTGGTCGTCGCCGATCTGTCGTTCATACGACTGGAAAGCGTCCTTCCTGACGTTTTCGGGTTGCTCGGGCCCGGCGGTTTGTTCGTCTCGTTGGTGAAACCCCAGTTCGAGGCCGATAAAGACCAGGTGTGCGACGGCGGCGTCGTGAAGGATTCCGCCGTGCACGAAGAAGTGCTCATGCGTGTGAGCGCGGCGTGCGCGGCACAGGGGCTTTCGGTTCGCGGTCTGACGTTTTCGCCGGTGCAAGGCCCGAAGGGCAATAGAGAGTTTCTGCTTTTGACGGTTCGCGAGAGTGGCTCTGACGCGAGTCAATCGACGGTCGATGCAGATGAGATACACCGCGTCGTGCGCGCTGCCCACGACGCGCTAGGAGGGTAAACGTTGAAGGTCCTGCTCGTTCCCAGCGGCAATCCCGACACGGTCGCTGCGGCCCGCATGCTCGCCGCGCGCCTGGTCATTTCCGGTATCGACGCCGAGGTGCAGCCGCCCGACGTTACCGACCGTCCCGTGATTGACCTCGATGACCTGGCGCTCGTCGTGCCCATGGGCGGAGACGGCACGTTTCTGGCGGCGACGCGGCTCATCGACTTCTCGGCTATCCCGCTGCTCGCGTTCAACTACGGTACGCTCGGGTTTCTTTCCGGCAACCCCGAACGCGACGAAGTAGAACTGGTCACCGACGCCTTGTCGGGCGATATCGTGTTCGAGCGCCGCTCGACGCTGCAAGCGGTCATCACCGAGGCGGACGGCACGAAGACCGAGGTCACGGCGCTCAACGAACTCGTCTACGCGCGCGGCGGAAGCGGGCGCGTCGTGGAATTCGGCTATGGCATCAACGGCACCTGCATCGCGCACATGAAAGCCGACGGGCTGGTCATTTCCACGGCGACGGGCTCGACGGGCTATTCCCTGTCTGCTGGAGGCCCCATCGTCTCGCCGGGTTACCAGGGTCTGGTCGTGACGCCCGTGGCGCCTCACGTTCTCAACACCCGCGCCATCGTGTCGGCGCCTTCAGACGTCATCGAGGTTGATATCGTCGAGCCGGGGCCGGGGGAGACCTCGGTGTTCGCCGATGGTCGCTCGCTGCCGGTGAGAGACCCCATCGGCATTCAGGCGCGTCGCGGTGACAAGGAAGTGCTGTTCGCGTTGGGCGGGGGCGACTTCTTCTCGAACATCTCGCGCGTGTTCTTCGGTGGGCCGCACGAATGCAAGGGAGGCGAGTGAGGGTCATGCTCGACGAGCTGCACGTGGAAAATATCGCGCTGATCGAAGACGCCGACATCGAGTTTTCGGATGGTCTGACTGTGCTGACGGGCGAGACGGGCGCCGGCAAGACGGCGCTGCTCTCTGCGTTGCGGTTGATCTGCGGGCAACGAGCCGACTCGGGTGTGGTGCGCGACGGCGCCGCCGAGGCGTGCGCCGAGGCTCGTTTCGCGGGTGCTGACGAGCATATCGTGCGTCGTCGTCTCACCGCTGCCGGGCGCAGCCGCTGCACGGTTGACGGGGCCATGGCCACGGTCGCGGAACTCGCGCGTGCCACGTCGTCGATTCGCGTGCACAGCCAGCACGAGCAGGTGCAGCTGCTGCAGGAATCGGCGCAGCGGGTCTATCTCGACAGCTGGATTTCTCCGGACGGGGCGCATCTGCAGGACTACCGCGCTGCTCGTACCGCGTATCTCGATGCCAAGGCGGCGTACGACGAGCTTTCCGAAGCGCAGTCCTCATTGGGGCAGCAGCTGGAGTTCATGCGTTTTACCGCAGCGGAAATCGCGAAGGTGAACCCCGTGGAAGGGGAATACGAGCGTCTGGAAGCCGACGTGCCGCGTCTGCAGCACGCCGAACAGCTCGCCAGTGCAGTCGATGCGGCGTCGCGCGGGCTGGGCGATGACGGGGGCGTGCTCGATGCGCTCGCCGATGTGCTGTCTTCGCTGCAGCGCCAGGCGGGCATTGATCCGAAACTCGACGAGATATGCGAACGCTTGGCCGGTCTGTTGGCAGAGCTGGAAGACGCCGCGCGCGATTTGGGGTCGTATGGTGCCGACGTGCAGTTCGACCCCGAGGCGCTTGACCAGACCATGACGCGTCTTGACGCGCTGTCGGGCCTCATGAAGCGGTTCGGGCCGGGTATGGAGCAGGTGTTCGAGACCTGGGAAAACGCTCGCCGCGCAATCGAGCGTGCGGAGATGTCGCCCGAGCAGGTCGAGGAGGCGAAAGCGAATCTGCAACACGCGCAAGACGCGTTCGTGCGCGCGGCAGACGAGCTGTCCGAGCTGCGCCATGCCAAGGCACGCGAGTTCTGCGAGCAGCTGGCTGCGTCCGTGCACGAGCTTGCCATGGAAGACGCCTCGTTCGAGTTCTCCTTCGAACGTCTGCCTCTCGAGCGTTGGGGCGAGACAGGGCCGGAGCGCGTCGAGTTGCTCTACTGTCCTTCGTCTGCTGGAACGTACCGTCCGCTTTCCCGCATCGCCTCAGGCGGCGAGCTGTCCCGCATCTTGCTCGCGCTGGAATGCATGTACCATGTGACGGGGCAGGATAGCGAGGACAGGACCATCGTCTTCGACGAGGTCGATTCCGGCATTGGCGGCGTCACGGGCACGGCTGTGGCCCGGCGTATCGCCGAGCTCGCCGAGCACGACCAGGTTATCGTCGTCACGCACTTGCCACAGGTGGCAGCCCACGCAGCACGTCACTACGTCGTCACCAAAGAAAGCGACGCGCAGGGGCACCCGGTCACGATGGTCGCCGAAATTAATGGGGACGCGCGCGTGGCCGAAATCGCCCGCATGCTGGCAGGCACAGTCGACGACACGGCGCTCGCGCACGCGAAAACCCTGCTCGAAGACGCAGGGAGAGGGGTCTGAGCCATGCGTGCGTTTGACGCGCTCAAGGCGGGGGACGTGGCGCTGGTATGCACCGACACGGTGTACGGTCTGGCTGCTGTGCCAGGTTCGCCAGGCTACGAGTGCATTTTCGAACTGAAAAACCGCCCGCACGACCAGGTGCTGCCCTGGTTGGTGGACGGGCCGGAGGCGCTCGACGTCTACGGCCGCGACGTGCCGGAATACGCTCGCCGTCTGGCCCGCGCGTTTTGGCCAGGTGCCTGCACGCTCATCGTCTGCGCTTCAGATGCCGCGAAGCGGCTGGGCTGCGTTGCAGCAGACGGGACGGTCGCCTTGCGCTGCCCCGACGACGCGTTTTGCCAGGAGCTTCTGACGGAGCTGGGCATGCCCGTCGCGTGCACGAGCGCCAACGTGCACGGGCAGCCGGCATGCGGACGCAAGGAAGAGCTGCCAAAGATGTTTGCGGAACTGCCTGGGTTTTCCGAGGCTGCCGAGGCGTGTTCAGGCGGCAGCGCGTCGACGATCATCGCGTGCACATCTTCTGCGCCGCGTCTTGTGCGTTCAGGGCCGATTCCCCTTTCGCTGGCGCTCGAGGTGTGCGGATTAGGTGGTACACTGCCCGCGTAGGTCAACTGAAGAGAGGTCGTGAGGATGAAACAGGTGCATATCGCGCTCGGCGCGGACCACGGCGGCTACGAGCAGAAAGAGGCGTTGCTTTCGTGGCTGCGCACAGAGGGGTACACGGTCGACGACTATGGGTGCGGTTCCACCGAAAGCGTGGATTACCCCGATTTCGCGGCACCGGTCGCTCGCGCCGTCGCGGCGGGCGAAGCCGACTTCGGCATCCTCGTCTGCGGTACGGGCATCGGCATGCAGGTCGCGGCCAACAAGGTGCACGGCGTGCGCGCCGCCAACGTCATCACGCCCGAATTCGCCCAGCTGGCGCGCGAGCACAACAACGCCAACGTCGTCACGCTCTCCGGGCGCTTCGTTAGCCTCGAGCAGAACGAGCGCATCGTCGAGACGTTTCTCTCCACGCCATTTGCCGGCGGACGCCACGAGCGTCGCGTCGCCAAGATAATGCAAATCGAACAGGAAGGCTAAAAGCATGTCCCTCACGTACGTTTCGAAGACCGATCCTGAAATCGCCGCCGCAATCGAGGGCGAGCTCGCCCGTCAGCGCGGCACTATCGAGCTCATCGCCTCGGAAAACCTCACGTCGCTTTCTGTCATGGAAGCCATGGGCTCTGTCCTGACGAACAAGTACGCCGAAGGCTATCCGGGCAAACGCTATTACGGTGGCTGCGAGCAGGTCGACATCGTCGAGGACTTGGCTCGCAACCGCGCTGCCGAGCTGTTCGGGGCGAAGTTTGCCAACGTTCAGCCGCATTCCGGGGCCCAAGCCAACCAGGCTGCCTATCAGGCGCTGCTCAAGCCCGGCGAGAAGATTCTCGGCATGAGTCTGGACGCCGGCGGCCACTTGAGCCACGGCGCCAAGTTCAACATGTCCGGCAAGTTCTACGAGTCCAGCTTCTATGGCATCAACCCTGAGACCGAGCGTCTCGACATGGACGAGGTGCGTGCTGCGGCGCTCGCGTTCAAGCCGCAGGTCATCGTCGCCGGCGCATCGGCGTACCCGCGCATCATCGATTTCGCCGCGTTCCGCGAGATTGCCGACGAGGTGGGCGCCTACCTCGTCGTCGACATGGCGCACATCGCCGGTCTGGTCGCCGGCGGCATGCACCCGTCTCCCGTGCCCTATGCCGACCTCGTGACCTCGACGTCTCACAAGACGCTGCGTGGCCCGCGCGGCGGCTTCATGGTCACCAACAACGAGGAAGCATACAAGGCCTACAACAAGGCGGTGTTCCCCGGTGCGCAGGGCGGCCCGCTCATGCACGTCATCGCCGGCAAGGCCGTCGCGTTCGGCGAGGCGCTGCAGCCCTCGTTCGCGCAGTACGCCCAAAACGTCGTCGCCAACGCCAAGGCGATGGGCGAGGCGCTGGTGGCTGGCGGCCTGCGTCTGGTTTCCGGCGGCACGGACAACCATCTGTGCCTGGTGGACCTCACGCCCGCCGGCGTCACGGGCGCCGAGGCTGAAGTTCTGCTCGAGTCGGTGGGCATCACCACCAACAAGAACGCCATCCCCAACGACCCGCTGCCCACGACGGTCACGAGCGGCATCCGCGTCGGCTCGCCGGCCATGACCACGCGCGGCTTTTCCGTCGAGGAGGCACGCACCGTGGGCGAATGCATCGCCAAGGCGATTTTCAACCGAGACAACGCCTCCGTGCTCGCCGAGGTCAAGGAAACGACGACGGCGCTGCTTCAGGCGCACCCGCTTTATCCCGAACTGGGGGAATAGAAGGAGCTCCATGGCTGATACCAGACCCAGCTGGGACGAGTACTTCATGCAGATAACGCGGCAGGTGGCCACGCGGTCCACCTGCCTGCGCCGCCAGGTCGGGGCGATTATCGTGCACAACAAACGCATCATCGCCACCGGCTACAACGGCGGCCCGGCCGGCCTTGCGCATTGCCTGGACATCGGCTGCTTGCGCGAACAGCTGGGCATCCCATCCGGGCAGCAACACGAGTTGTGCCGGGGCATCCATGCCGAGCAAAACGCCATCATCCAGGCGGCGCGTTACGGTCTGCCCATCGACGGCTCGGTACTCTACTGCACCACGCAGCCCTGCACGCAGTGCACCAAGATGATCATCAACGCCGGCATCACGGAGCTCGTCTACGAGCAGGGCTACCCCGACGAGCTCGCCTGCCAGCTGCTCGAGGAATCGGGCATGGTCGTGCGCAAGCTCAGGGCAGATTCCTGACGTGCAGAAACAGGGCTTTTTCCGCAAACGGCGCAATCTTTTCCATCAAATGTAAACGCGCTTTTCAGGGGTACCGTTTACCTAGAAAACGCGCCGCCGCCGCCGATGCGCGACGGTAACAGCTGGTGCAGCCGCTATGATACGTCTCGATTGTTGATAAGCACGACGTGTAAGGGGAGAAACACCAAGATGGCATTTGCCGTGGTTGTGGGTATTCTCGTGGGAGTTCTCGCCATGCTTCCCATGTACGCCGGGCTTCGCGTGACCAAGCGCATGGACGCGCAGGAGGGCGCGGCCGGCTATATGACGCCGGTGCTGCTCGCCATCGGCGGTTCGTTCATCGTTCTCGCGTTCGCGACAGTCGTTTGTGCAGTCGCAGCACGGTCCGTCGTCGTCCCCTTCGTCTTGGCGGAGGCGGGCACGCTCATCGTGGCTGCATTGGGTTTCGGCATCGTACGGGCAGTACGTAAGTAAACGGAGAGGGTGGAAGCGTGGATATGTCAAATCCTCTGGACGTGCTCCAGAGCGGACCACTC
>CASDTD010000209.1 GCA_949283445.1 uncultured Coriobacteriia bacterium
CCGTCTCCTCGGCGGTCATGGAAAGCGAGATGCCGTTGTGGTAGCTCTTGGACATCTTGCGCCCGTCCAGGCCGGGCACCTCGATGGCGTCGGAGAGCACGCCCTCGGGCTCGGGGAACACCCTGGCGTAGCGCTCGTTGAAGCGGCGGGCGATGGTGCGGGTGATCTCGATGTGCGGCAGCTGGTCTTTGCCCACGGGCACGACGTTGCCCTTGCAGAAGAGAATGTCGCAGGCCTGGTGCACCGGGTAGGTCAAAAGCAGGCCCGTGAGCGCATGACCGGAAGCCTCCTGCTCGGCCTTGACCGTCGGGTTGCGCTCGAGCTCGGACTCGCTGACCAGCGAGAGGAACGGCAGCATGAGCTGGTTGAGCTCGGGCACGGCCGAGTGGGTGAAGACCATGGTCTTTTCCGGGTCGATGCCGCAGGCCAGGTAGTCGATGACCATGTTGTAGACGTTGTCCTGGATGTGCTCGGTCGTGTCGCGGTCGGTGATGACCTGGTAATCGGCGATGATGATGTTGGTGGCAATGCCCATGTTCTGCAGCTCGACACGCCCTTTGAGCGTGCCGAAGTAGTGGCCCAGATGCAGGCGCCCCGTGGGGCGGTCGCCCGTGAGCATGCAGTACTTGCCGGGATTGACTTTGAAATCGGCGCGAATCTCGTCGCTGCGCTTCTTCGCAGCCTCGAAGCTACCCTCGTTTGGCATGGTAGTGATGTGCCTTTCCTCGTGAAAACTGACGGCTACGATAGTACCGCGCGATGCGGGGTTTGCAAGCGGGAAACGGCAGCTTAGCCGGACGGACCCCCTACGCGTACTCCCCCAGCGACTCGGACCTCAGTCCGAAGCGCTCGAGGCTCACGTTGCCCGGCGCGCTACTGAAGATAAACGAGTTCACGTTCTGCACAACCAGGCGGTTTATCTCGTCAGGCCCCAAGGAGAACCACACGCAGAAAAACCCGCGAATCACGCCGCCATGGCAGATGACGGCCGTACGTCCTTCGAGTTGCTCGTAGTCGCGCGCGGCGTCTGCAATGCGGGCGACGAAATCCTCCATGCGCTCGCCGCCACCCGCAGGCGGCCAGTTTTGCGCGCCCGGCCCCCAGGGAAACGGCAGCCCCTCGCGCACGATATCTTCGTAGGTCCTGCCCTCCAGCGGGCCGAAATCGAACTCGCGAATACGCTCGTCTACCGTGCATTCGATGCCGAGTTCACGTGCAGCGGGCTCGGCAATGAGTTTGCGGCAGCGGGAAAGCGGCGAGGTGATGATACGGTCGGGCTTCCAGCTGGCAAGCCCTACGACGGCACGGCGTGACTGCTCTTTGCCCACCTCGGTCACGCCCTCGTCACGCGAACCCAGGAAGTACCCGGCAGCATTGGCGTGCGTCTGCGCATGCCGCATGAGCAGAATGCGCGGCACTCCCTCGCACGCGTCCACCGAGATGGGATTGTTTCGCTGGGACATCATCATCTCCCTCTTGTCGTTTCTCGATTCCGCACGATACACCCACAACGTCTGCGTCGCCGCACAGATTGAGATCTCCGTGCAGTTATTGGCTCGTTTTCACGTCTTAAACTGTACAGCGGCCTCAATCTGTGAATTCTCAACCTGCGAATCGAGAGGAACGCACATGTCGTGACATTCCAGCAAAAACACCGCTACGCATACCATGCCAGGCCAGACGCGCGCGTTCAGGCCATCGCCCAGGCTGGCCCGCCCCGTCCAAGATACGGCACCTCAAATAGCCCCGATGTTCAGCCCGGCATAAGCCATGCACCACACCGTTTGTCAGACTAGTTTAGACAAATAAGCAGAACCGTATTTCCATACCATATACCCGATTGCGAATTACGAAACACCACTTTCATACTTGTACGATAACATAGGTGTTCAAATTCGCATGTCATTCAAGGGAGGGGAAGACAACATGCCATTCGAGACCGACCGATCGTACGGCGACTTGAGCGTGATGTGCGCCGACACAAGCCGCCGTCTGGGTGCCAACGCACGCGGCACGTGCCCGGTGGATATGACGCGCGCACTCGTGGACGTCGCGCATGCGCAAAGCTGTGGCAAATGCACGCCGTGCCGCATCGGGTTGGGTGCGATGACGGAACTGTTCGAGGCTATCATCGACGGCTCTGCCAGCGAAAACGCTATCGACCAACTCGAACAGCTGGCAGAACACGTGCGCGTCAGCTCCGACTGCGCCGTCGGCTACCAGGCCGCTGAACAGGTGCTTTTGTCGGTTCGCGCGTTCCGCGACGATTTCGAGTACCATGCCGCGACGGGACGCTGCCTGCGTTCCAGCTCGCAAGGCGTTCCTTGCGTCGTATCGTGCCCAGCGCACGTCGACATTCCGGGCTACGTCGCGCTGACGGCGGCAGGCCGTTATGACGACGCCGTCGAGCTCATCCGCAAGGACAACCCTTTCCCCAGCGCATGCGCCTACATCTGCGAGCATCCGTGCGAGAAGACCTGTCGTCGCACGATGGTCGACGACGCCGTGAACATCCGCGGCATCAAACGCTACGCTGTCGACCACGCGAGCGCGCCGCGCGCAACCGACCGAGGTCCCGCCACCGGCAAG
>CASDTD010000210.1 GCA_949283445.1 uncultured Coriobacteriia bacterium
CATCTGCGGCAAGGGCGCGCTGCTGGCCGATAAACTCGCCTGCATCGAGAACTGCCGCGCGGTGGGCATCCAAGTGGTGCTGTGCATGACCATCGTCAAGGGCGTCAACGACGACCGCATTGGCGAGGTCATCGACTACGCGTGGGAGAACAGCGACGTCGTGATTGGCGTGGCGCTGCAGCCTGCGTTCACGAGCGGGCGTTTCGAGCCGAGCGAGTACGCGCCCTACACCTCCGGCGATGTCATCTACGGCATCGAGGAACAGACGGACGGGCGCATCAAGGTCGAAGACATCATGCCGCTGGGTGTGTCGCATCCGCTGTGCGATACGGGCACCTTCCTCATGCCCGGCGAAGACGGCACCTACATCCCCGCAACGCGTGGCTTGACTCGCGAGGAGTACATGAGCTACTTCGACCCGACTAGCCCGCAGGGCTCGGTGCTGCCGGACATCCTGTACAAGAAGGGCGTGAACCTTTATCACGGCATCAGCCTTATCATCATGAACTACATGGATGCGATGACCACGACCATCGAGCGCATGCAGGAATGCTCGATGACGGTGGCCATGAAGGACGGGCGTGTTATTCCGTTTTGCGCCTATCAGATGACCAACACGCAGGGCGAACGCATTTACGAGATGTGGGGTACCGGCCCAACGGAGTAGGGGCGTAAGGGGCGGTCAACTTGCGCTGTGCCGCCCTTCTTCGGCCTCCCGGCGGGCACGTTCTTTCGCGCGTGAGTGACGGTCGTCCTGGTTGCGGAATTCTTCCACGAAACCGGCGGAGAAGATGCCTGCGGGTATGGCGACGGCTGCTACGGAAAGCACCATGACACAGATGCCGATGAAGCGTCCGAGTGGCGTGATGGGAGACAGGTCTCCATACCCTGTTGAGGTGACGGTCGTCACTGCCCAGTACAGTCCCGAAAACACGCTGTCGAACTTGTCCGGCTGTGCTTCATGTTCGGCCTCGTACATCAAGTCGCTCGCCACGAGCGTGAGAAGGGCGAGCACAAGAAACGCCGCGAGAATTTCCCCGCGGCGTTTTGTCGCTACGCGGCCGATGGTGTGCAGACCGCTCATATAACGCGACATCTTCAGCACGCGTAAGGCCCTGATGACGCGGAACACGCCGAGCTGCCCTTCGCTTAGCGGAGTCACGAGCGTGATGATGCCAGGCAGAAACGACAGCAGGTCGATAATGCCGAACAGCGAAACCATGTAACGCAGGCGTGCGCGCACGGGGGGCAGTTCAGGGTAAATGTAGTCAGCGGTCCACAGGCGCAGCAGGTACTCACAGGCGAACAGGATATCCGAGGCGATCCAGAACGCGGCAAGCGCAAAGCGCATATCTCCGCGCACGAGTGCCGTATCGTCGAGAAAGACGGTGATGGCATTGAGCACGATGACTCCGAGCAGCGCATATCCGCAGACGCGCGCCGGCAAGTTGCCGTCCTGCGCATCGTCGAGCGCGAAGAAAACCTGTTGCTTGAGATGGAGCCG
This sequence comes from uncultured Coriobacteriia bacterium, assembly GCA_949283445.1. The sequence continues at coordinate 1,505 of CASDTD010000210.1, forward strand.
TCTTCTCGGTGTATGTCGTGTGCCATCGCATTTTCTCATGGGAAAAGTATGAGGGCTTGCAAGACGTGCAAATGTGAACGAATTGTAAATTCGCAGATTGTTTTCGACGAGCGTTTGCCTGTCGTGCAAAAAGCGTTGTGCTTGACGTCCGATATGCAGCACTCACTGCGCTCCAGGCGGGAAAGAGGTCAGTCTCGTTCTTTTGTTAGCGCACTAGTCTTCCTTGCCGAACGCGCTCATGAGCAGGCTGACGATACCGCAGACAAGTCCGCCCACGGGCCAGGCGAGCCAGAACCACATGGCCGTGGTGCCTTCCGGATTGAAGTCACCGAATGAATTCCAGGTACCCTGCATTCCCATGGGCGCGAACAGCATGACGAGCCCGATGATGGTCGCGATAATCATGATGGTGCCGCAGATGGCGCCGAGCTTGTTCGCGTGCCGTTTTTTCGAGACCAACGCATCTTTGATCTCGGCGTCCAGCTGCGCGTTCACGATGTCTTCCATCTCCAGCTCGTCGGCCACGTTCTTGTTGTACTCGGCCACGTTTACACGCCCCAGGAGCATACCGTAGTGCACGATGTTCCATACCCCCAGCGCGATGAAGAAGAGCAGGAAGAACAGCGCGATGTTTTCCGAGTGCGGCTCGATTACGAGAAAACAGCCGATTCCCACGAAAATGCAGGCAAGGCCGCCGATGAGGGCACTCGAAAACCTCGTGCGCGCCTGCGTCTTGTCGTCTTCGGTGTAGAAATCCTCGACGTACGGGTGCGCCTTCATGAACGTGGAGTGCGCCATACCGGCCGGGATGAAAAACGCGAGTCCCACGAGGATGCCGATGAGCACGACGATGATGAACAGCGTTCCGTCTGCCAGGGTGAGGAAGGTCCCGATATCGGACACGAAGAAGCCGAGTGCGATGCCGACGAGTATGCAGGCGATGCCCGTGGGCACCTTCCAGGCCAGCATACGCTGATGCTCGTCATAGCCGCAGATGTCTCGCGGTGGGCCTGCGGGCACGGTGGTTTCAGCAGGAGAGGGCTCGCGTTCGGTGAGGTCGCCGCATACCAGTTCGTCGAGCGTGCAGTCGAAGATCTGGCAGAGCTTCAGCAGCTTGTCCATTTCCGGGTAGCTTTTCTCTGCCTCCCATTTGGTGACGGACTGGCGGGAAACGCCCAGCAGCATGGCGAGCTGCTCTTGGGTCATGTTACGTGTGGCACGCAGGTGCTGAAGGTTGTCTCGAAAGCTCATGGTTGGGCCTTTCGTCGTTGGGGTCTGTGTCGTGCCGGCACCCTCAGTGTGCGGTAGCGTGCTCTGCGATTCTACCAATTTGCGGCTTCATTTTGGTTGGCTCCGTGCAAACTCGTGGTTGCAAAGCGCAGGTCAGAAGGGGCGAAACAGCAAATGGGGCTTTGCTGATCCGGATTGTGTTGCATGACAGCAAAACGGTGCCTGCCGCAAAGAATACCTGCTGGTCGCAGCGGAACTAAGTCTCGCGATTTTTCCCGCGAGACGACCATAAAGGTGACGGGAATTTCGTACGATAACCACGAACTGGCCTGGCGCAACGTCTCTGTCAAGGCGCCTCTTGACATCGAGCTCAGGCGAGAACCAGAGAACAAGCACGACGGCAATGCCATTGCCGTGTACGTAGATGGCATGCATGGAGGCTATGTGCCCAGAGGTGTCGCGAGCGCGCTTGCCCCCAAACTGGATGCCGGATACAAGACGCGCATCATGGACTACAAGGTCACCTTGAGTGCGCACTATGTGGTTTCGCTGAACTTGCGCGTCGGCGCCAAGATAACGGTGGACGTCTACAACCCGAGAGATTTCTCCTGAGCGCGTGCAAGAAACCCGATGCAGGGCATCGCATGCTCACATGTCGCTTGTGCAGAGTGGAGGGTGGACAGATATTCTTTTTGCGCCTGTTCCGCCAGTCGCAGTGTGTAGAGGGTCAGATGGTTGATTGGGAAGGGTAGGACGAGGATACTCGCAGCTTGTTCCCGCACGTTGACGCTATAGGCATCGCTCTACTAGCGAACTCGCGTTAGAATGTCTCGCGAAGAACCTGCCGGGTGCGCGCATGCCCCGTGACAAGAGAGGAATTTCAAAAACATGGCCGCTGATTACGCCTTCCTGCATGACCCTGACCGCTGCGTGAAATGCGGTCTGTGCGTCGCGTTCTGCCCGCAATACTGCCTCGAGATGGGAGAGGACGGTTATCCGACCGCTCCGAAAATGGAAGAGTGCGTGGGCTGCACGACGTGTTCGGGACAGTGCCCGCAACGTGCCATCGTCATCAAGGCCCTGTCTGGCGCCGAGGAATACGACCCCTATGCCGACGAGCCGCGTGCCGAGCCTATCCCGAAAGAGGAGCAGGAGCAATATGCCGAGTGGGAGCGCATCCTCATGGACAAGCTCGACTTGCGCTGGTATCCGGTAAGCGTGGGCATTATCGACAAGGATGAGCTTCTGCCCGACGTCCCCATGCCCACGGAGAAGCTGCGCTATTGCCAGGCCATGAACGCCGCGCGCCGAGGCGCTTCCATCCTCATGCCGCCGCACTGCCATGCATGCCCTGACGGGACCTCCATCTTCGGCATGACCGGCGTTCCCGAGAAGCTTGCCACGGGTGAGATTTACGTGCTCTTTCACAAGGTGGTCGACGCCGAGGCCGCAGCCAAGATGGTGGCAGAACGCCCCGTGCTCCCGCCGAAGTCCAAGCGTGCCACGCTTGTGCAACCGCTCGGCAAGACGACGCGTCATCCGGAGGTCGTCGTGTTCACGGGCACGCCCGAGCAGATGATGTGGCTGTCCATGTCCATGAGCTACTACGACGGCCATCGTCACGATTTCCATGCGTCCGGCTTCAACGCGCAATGCGTCGAGGCGACGCTTCTGCCCTACATGAACGACGAGCCCAATATCTCGTTCGGCTGCTACGGCGGGCGTGCGTCTTCCGACATCGG
>CASDTD010000211.1 GCA_949283445.1 uncultured Coriobacteriia bacterium
CGCGTTTATCCCAGTAAGCGGAATCGTCCGCATGGCGCCGGCTTTCCTGCCAGCTTTTCCACGCGCGGTTCCAGTCGATGTCGACGCTCATGAGTTTTTGCCATCCTCTGCAGCGCCCGCAGGTGGCTGCGGTGCCGCATCGTCGCCCTCCTGAGTGGGAGCGCCTTCTTCGCTTTGCTCGTCAGGATCAGGATTTTCTGCGGCAGCTTCTGCAGTCGTGCAATCGGGGCCGCCATCTTCAGGCGTGCTTTCGTCCTCTGCCGTCTTTTGCACCTCAACATCGTCAGGCGCGATTTCATCTGCGGCCGTCTTCTCTTGCGCCCCGGCGCGCTCTTCAACAGCGTCCGCAGCCGAATCGCCCACGCCTGCCAAGGGCACGAGCAGCTTGTCGATGGCGGAAGGTTCGGCAGCGCCTTGCGCCGCCTCTTCCCCGCTGGCACGCGGCGGTCGAACCGGACCTGCCTTCTTGCGCTTGACCTCGAACGGCATCGCCTCGCCGGGCGCGCCCCAGGAAGCGGGCTCGAACTGCGCGGTCCAGTAGCCAATGCAGCGCACGTACAGAGCAAAGACGAGCGTGATGCACACCGTGGCCGCAATCCAGACGATGAGGCCGACCACGACGCAGGTGAGCCCCAACGCGATGAGCGTGATGAGCCCCGTCCCGTGCAGCAGCTCGGCACCCGAAGCCTCGATCATATTCGCCAGGGGCAACGCCGGAATGAGGATGAGCAGAAGCGCGATGACAAGCACCACGACCGCCAGCAGCAAGATGCAAAACGCGCGGCACAGCCCCAGCAGGTCGTGCTCCGCCATGCGCATGACCTTGATGACCTGCAAGCCGGGGTACGCGCGTTCGTAAATCGCGCTGCGCAGCGCGCCCACGGAGGAAAGCACCAAGGCGATGATGCACACGACGTTGCATACGACTTGCAGCAGCCCGCCGATAACCGGAATCAAGGCGAGAAGCAGGCCGACGATGTAGCACGGAAGTCCCCATGCGACAGCGCACACGAGCCAGTACAGACCGTACTTGCACCGCCGGGCGACATCGCCCAGCTCGTGGGGCAGCGGGCGTTTCATGTTCCACGCGCCCTCTTTAGCCCAATCGTACAAATAGCCCGCCGTCACGACCTGCCCGATAATCGGAAGGCAGTTGAGCAGGCCGAGCGCGAGAATGACCTTCCACCACCGTTTATCGGAAGTGAGGTCGTTCCAAGCCCGTTTCGCGTATCCCGCCGTCTTGTTGTCCATGTACCTGCGCCTTTCTGGCAACCGCTATTCGGTGGCGCCGAGGCTCCTCTTCAACTGCTCCTGCACCGCCTGAAGCTCGTCTTCGTCGCTGCCCTTCGCTGCTTCGCGTTCTTCGGCGACGTGCACGGCGTCCTTGTCATAAAACGTCTCCGTCGAGTCGATGTACGCCGGCATGTCCTTGAACTCGAACACGCCGTCCTTCTCCTCGTAAAGCAGGCCGATGACATACGCCTCGTCCATGTCGCGCTGCGCGCATTCGACAATCAGCGCGTCGATCTGGCCGTCGTCGGTCATGAGAAAACCGTCGTAGCAAAACGCATAGTGCGTGGTGAACGTGCTCGAGGACTTCACGTTCGCCTGGGCGTTCGCGCGGCAGGTGACCACGTCCTCTTCCGGATAGGTTTCCTCGAACATCTGGTCGCCTTCCACGACGACCGTGAACGGCACGCATTCCTCGCCCGCCTCGAGCTTGCCACGGGCTTCTTCAAGACAGTAGAAGGTTATCTTCTCGAGGATCTCGTCCATTTCGAGCGTCTCTTGTTCTGGCATGTCCTCTCCTCGTAAAACTTCGTTACGTATACGATGGCTCCGATAGTACCAGAGTATACTTCCTCCCTGAAACGTTCCTTAACCAGCAGCTGACGAAACGCAGCACAAGAGAAGGGCACGGCATGTATCCCAGACTCCTTATCGACCTTGGGAAACTACGGGAAAACGCGAAAACCGTCACGGGGCTTTGCAGTCAGCAAGGCATACACGTGTGGGGCGTGACCAAGGTCGTGGGTGGGAACGCGCGCATCGCGCAGGCGCTGCTCGACGGCGGCGTCACCGCTCTGGGGGACAGCCGTCTGCAAGACCTCGCGGCGCTGCAGGGCATAGACGCTCCCAAGATGCTCATCCGCTCGCCCCAGCTTTGCGATGTGGACGACGTGGTGAAGCTTGCCAATGTGTCGGTGAACACCGAGCTGTCCGTCATCGAAGCGCTTGAAGCGGCGTGCGCGCGCCAGGGGGTGGAGCAGCACGGCATCATGCTCATGAGCGACCTGGGTGACTTGCGCGAAGGT
>CASDTD010000212.1 GCA_949283445.1 uncultured Coriobacteriia bacterium
GCGTGCTTGCGGTTCGCAGATGATGCGCGCGTCATCGATGCCAGCTTGCAGCAGGTAGTCGCGCATGCCTTCCGCTTCTGTCGTGGGCTCAGAGGCGCCTTTGCCGCCGGTGACGATGCAGAGCGTGTCGGGGTTATCGCGCAGGTAATCCGCCGCCGTGTCCAACCGTTGCTGCAACACGACGCTGGGGCCATCGGGTTTTACTTGCGCTCCTAGAACGATGAGGTAGTCGAGCCCCGGTTTTCCGGCGGCGCAGAAGCTGGTCGCGATGAATCCCGTCTCTACAACGCCGAGGGCAAGAACGAGCGCCAGCACGATGCCGCCAGCGCATTTTGCGGCAGAGGGAAGCTTGGCGAAAAGGCCGGCGTGCGTCCCTGCTGCGGCAGCCAGGAAGGCAGCGCCCAGGCACAGCCACACGACGAAAAACGGCGTTCCTGACGCGACGGCGAAGATGCAGAGCCCGTAGGCGATGCAGACGATGCCGAGCAATGCCAGAAAAGCTGCGAGCATGGTTTCCTTTCGGGAGAGATGCGTGCATGACCGGGACATGCTGGTACATGGTAGCCCAGGTTCGGGGCATCTTGAATAACCGCGACAGAATCCGCAGAAATAACCACGGTGTCAACGCTGCTTTCGTCATGCGGGGAGGGCGCTAGAACCCCCCTTGCGAACTGGGGAAATACACGGCTTTTCGCACGAGTTCGCTTCTCCATACCGTATAATTCAAATCAGCGCGTGAATGGAATGGTGGGCGTTGTTTTCACAGCCTGCCGCACCGAATGGGGTCCGGTGCCTTATGCCGCGCGAAGGTTTCGTGAAAGGGGAGAGTGTCATGAAGATAAAGAAAATTGCTGTTGTCGCTGCTTGCGGCCTGCTTGCCGCGGCGCTCGGCTTGTTCGGATGCTCGTCTGGCGGTGGCGAAAGCGCCGACCAGCCGGCCGATTCCTCTGTGCAGGAAAGCGCGCAGGCGCCTGCCGGGCAGCCTGCTGGCGAGGGCATCACGCCCGTTGAGGGCACGGTCGAAAAGCCCGCGCAGATGGGCGAGTGGCTCACCACCACGATTTACTCTTCCGAAGACAGCGAACATCACCCGATTTACTATCGCATCACGGGCGTCGACTTCGACCAGGCCAAGGCCGAGGAGGCCATCAAGGCGTATAACGACGCGAGCAGCATGATCGAGCTGCAGGGGTTGGACGCCGACGATGCGAAAACCATGGAGTATATGACGGTTTCGTATGAGCTGTACGTGCCCGAGGCTGTGCCCGGCGGCGAATACGGCCTTACTCCGCCGAGCCTCCGTCTGGCGGTGTACAGTCTCGACGGCAGCTCCCTCGAGGTCGACGGCGTCACCTACATCGGCATGTACAGCACCGACGTCACGCTCGACGAGCCCGATTGGCTGCAGCCGGGCGATTCCATGACGGGTACGTCGCTGCTTGCCATCCCCAAGAACGCGAAGGAGTTCCTGCTGCAAAGCGACTATTCCGATCCTGAAACGGACGAGTCGGTCGACACGAACACGCTGGTCAAGCGCTAGGCGTTTTACGACATACAGACGGGAAGAACCGGGTTGGCCTGTAGGGGCTGGCCCGGTTTTTCGTTGTCTGGTGAGCCCTCGCGTGGCGGAAAGGATGAGACGGTTTTCGGAAAGTATCTCATCTCGGGTTTGCCGTCAGGCCGTTTTTGCTTGCGCGCCTAGAATGGAAACGGATGTATTCGAATGCGGGCAGGGGAGGACGTCATGAGCGAAGGCGAAAAGCAGCAGGTTGTAGATAGGCGTGAAAATGCACATGCGGTTGCAGGCATGTCGGAAATCGAAGGCGCAGAGACGCTCGTTGCCGATGTGGTGGTCGCTGGTTCGGGCGCGGCGGGCCTGTGCGCCGCCGTTCAAGCTGCAGAAGAGGGCGCGCGGGTCGTCTTGCTGGAAAAATCCCGTGTGCTGGGCGGCAACACCCGTTTTGCCGAGGGCATCTTCGCGGTGGGGTCGGCGCTTCAGAAGGAGATGGGCATCGAATGCGATGCGAAAGACATGCTCCGGCGTGAATACGAGTTCCACAACTACAAAGTGAACCCCAAGCTGTGGGAACAGGTCGCCCAGATGTCCGCTGACAACATCGACTGGCTCATGGAGCATGGCGCGCGTTTCGAGACGGTCGCGGCCACGGGCGGGGATGTGCCGACGTGGCATGTGTACCAGGGGCACCACGGCAATTCCATGATCGACGCACTTGCCGCGTGTGCCGAAGATGTGGGCGTCGACGTGCGCACGGGCTGTGCGGCACAGCGCCTGCTGCTGCAAGACGGTCGCGTGACGGGCGTCGTTGCACGGCAAGCCGATGGCGCGGAGCTGGAAATCCAGGCTCCGGCGGTTGTGCTGGCGACGGGCGGTTTCGGTGCGAACGGCGCGATGCTCGAAGAGCTCACGCACGTCGATACCGTGCGCATCAATTACCGCGGTTGTGCGGGCGTGACGGGAGACGGCATACGCATGGCGCGCGCGGCGGGCGCGGTTTCGAACAGCAACCCCACGGCCTGCCTGGTTGGCACGACGGTGGCGGGTGTCCCGCTCACCAACAGCATCACGGTGGCAGGCGCCATGGAGCCCATGACGTTGTGGATCAACCAGGACGGGGAGCGCTTCGTGAGCGAGGACATCGTCAAGCATTACACACGCGCTTCGAATGTGCTGCTGACCCAACAGCACGTCTATGCCGTCGCCGATGCGAACGTGCTACAAAAGCTCGTGGACGAGGGCACGCGCTTTGGCGCGGGAGCGTTTTTCATGCCGGGAACCAAGCTCGTGAAGCTGTTCGACGAGATTGAACAGGCGCTCGATCAGGGCAACCCCAACGTCTTCAAGGCGTCTTCCGTGGCAGAGCTGGCCAAGTGCATGGGCGTCGACGCCGAAGCTTTGGAGCAAACGGTTGCTGCATATAACGCCCTGTGCGCAGCTGGCGCTGACACGCAGTACGGCAAAGACCCCAGCAGCTTGGTCGCGCTGGAAACGGCGCCGTTTTTCGCGTTCGAGGTGACGGCCAACCTCATGAACACGATGGGCGGCGTGCGCATAGACGCGCGGTGCCGGGTGCTCGACGGAAAACATGAGCCGATTTGCGGCCTGTTCGCGACGGGCATGGAATGCGATGGCTATTCCGGCGAGACATATGGCATTGCGCTTCCGGGCTCTGACCAGGGCATCGCCGTTGCCACAGGGCGTGTGGCAGGCCGCGAGGCAGCGCGCTTGCGGGCTACATCCTGACGAGTAACGTCGCTTTATCATCATATAGCGCAGGCGTGCTGTACTGCATGCCGTTGCAAAGCGTTGTCGTGCGCATGCCCGTGACTTCAAACGGCGGCTCGTCTTCGACATCTTGCGCCGCGGGGTTTTGCTCGATTCGGTAGAGGCAGGGCTCGAGTTCTGTCGGGGTCACGCCGAGCCTTTCCAGCCCGGTGTCAGGGGCGGTGTTGTCGTAGGCGAGCTTCACGTTGAACCAACCCTTGTCCTGCACGTCTTGGGGAAGCGACGCGAACAGGCTGTCTGCCGCTTTGATCTGGTATGTCTCGAAGACGGAAGGGTCAAGGGAGCGGGCATCACTTTGCGGCAGGCTTCCAGTGGCCTTGAGCTTTTCGTAGGAAATGGCGTCGAGGGTCTTCTTCAGCGTCACGTTGCCGTCTTGCAGGCGCACGCCGCTTTCGTCGGAGGTGATATAGACGCCGCGGCCGAGGTAGACCCAGTCGACGATGAGCCAGCCGCCGTCTTTCGCCGCGTCGCCGAAGGGGCTTTTCTTGCCGAGCAAGCCGCAGTTTCCGTCGTCTTCGATGGCGTGTTGGCGGTAACCTGACTGGTAGACGGTCACCTCTGCGGGCGCGCTTGTGCCCGTCAGCGTCAGCAAGGACTGATACATCATGTCCACGGGCGCGACCCAGGCGGGCGTTTCGGGAACGTCCATGGGGAACGCGTCTTCATAGCTCGCGTCTTTGCCCGAAATCTCGAATTCCACGGAGGGCACATCGAGGTCTACGTGCGGTGCTTCGTCTCTGAAGAACTGCTCGTCGCCTGTATAGCGCGTGAAGAAAAACGAACCGGTCTTCTCGTAGCTGCCTTCGGCCTTGCTCCATTCGTAGAAAGAGATACGCTCGTCGAAGAAGCCGTCGCTGTTGTAGGACATGCCGTTGATGTACGCCGATGCAACCTCGTATCCTGCTGCCTCGAGCCGCCGCTTACCGTTTTCGACGAGCGCGCGAAACTTCTGCTCGTAGGCTGCGACAATCTCGTCTTCCTGCTTGTTGTCGCCGATGACAGCGCCCTTTTCGAAGTCGACGAGCACCGCGTTGCCGTCGCTCATGGTGCAGAACACGCGCCCCAGCGAGTTGTAGCCGAACAGGGCGTAGGAGCGGTCTTCCCAGGTGCTGATGACGGTCGCGTTCGAGCCGTATTTGTCTGCGTAGTATTGCTCGGCTTGCCTGACCACGGAGCGCTCGTTGAATTTCCCCAGGTCGCTGCAGGCCGTGAGGGCAAGCATCGCGGCGCAGGCGAACAGGGCGCAGATGGCGGAGAGCGCGATTGCCGCAGTGCGCCCGCGTCTTGCAGGCGTCTTGTGGGCGGGTGCGCCGGGCCTGTCGGTGACATTCGAACGCATGGAGGCACCTCCCGTGTGTCCGGGGCTCATGCGACTATTGTCACCGAATACGGCGCGCCTTTCAACGGCGGGTGCGGTGTCAAGGTGCAGACCGTGTAGTCGTCTTGCGTCACGCGGCAACGTGCGTGTGGCCTGGCAGGTTGGGCGAGTTATGGCAGGCGAACGTTGCCAGAGCGCGCCCAACCGGGCATTTTGGGCGCGAATTCGCCAGAAAAACCGGGATATGCGACATTCCGGTTGCCATAACGCGCACAAACGACCACGGCCTCCGTGGTGGCTTCCTATCTCCGCCCTCATATTTCGGTTGCGTTAAATCACCGCGAAGCGCGAGGAGCGCGCTGTGCACCCTCCTATAATGGGTGAGGCCTGCAGGTGCGCGCTGCAGCGTGGTGCCCTGGCCAACTTCGTGATTCGCAAAAGGGGAAGGAAGGGCACAATGGCCAAGCATATTTTCGTTACCGGTGGCGTCGTTTCGTCTTTGGGAAAGGGCATCACGGCATCCTCGCTCGGCCAGCTGCTTAAATCCCGCGGCTACAAAGTCACCATGCAGAAGATGGACCCGTACCTGAACGTCGACCCAGGCACGATGAGCCCGTTTCAGCACGGCGAGGTCTTCGTCACGGATGACGGGCTTGAATCCGACCTTGACCTGGGCCACTACGAGCGCTTCATCGACGAGAACCTCACGCGCGAATCCAACGTCACGCAGGGCTCCATCTATCAGAGCCTCATCGCCAAGGAGCGCCGGGGTGACTTCCTCGGCGGGACGGTGCAGGTCATTCCCCATGTCACGAACGCCATCAAAGACCGCATCCGCCGCATCGTGGAGCAGACGGGTGCTGACATCGTCATCACGGAAATCGGCGGCACGGTGGGCGACATAGAGTCGCAGCCGTTTCTGGAGGCGGCACGCCAATGGCGCCGCGAGGTGGGTGCCGAGAACTGCGCGTTCATTCACTGCACGCTCGTGCCCTACATCGCCGCTGCCCACGAGCTCAAGACCAAGCCCACGCAGCATTCGGTGAAAGAGCTGCAGTCGCTGGGCATTCAGCCCGACTTTCTCGTGCTGCGCAGCGACCATGAGATATCCAGCCAGATTCGCGACAAGATCGCCATGTTCTGCGATGTCGACAACGACCATGTGTTCTCCTGCGAGGACGCCCCGAGCATCTACGACATCCCGCTGCGGCTCCATGCGCAGGGCCTCGACGAGCAGGTACTCGACCGGCTTCATCTTCCCGCGAACGAGGCCGACCTGAGCATCTGGCAGACCTACGTCGACCGGCAGCATTCCTGCGAAGGCGACGTTGACATCGCGGTCGTCGGCAAGTACGTGGGCTTGCCCGACGCCTACCTGTCCGTTGCCGAGGCGCTGCACCATGCGGGCGTGGCCTGCGGCAAGAACGTGAACGTGCGCCTGAT
>CASDTD010000213.1 GCA_949283445.1 uncultured Coriobacteriia bacterium
CGGCACCATGTCCATGGCAAGCGCCGTGATGCCCATCTGCTCGAACTTCTCGACAATCTCGGGGTTGCCGCGCGGGTTCATGCGCGCGATGAGCGTCGCGCCGGGTTTGATGAGCGCAAGCTGCTCTTCGGGCGGCGTGTCCAGGCACACGACGATATCGGCGCCCCACGCCTGCTCAGGCCCGACGATTGCAGCACCGGCCTGCTCGTACTGGTCGTCGAAGTACTGCGCCTTGACGCCAGCACCCGCCTCGACGCAGACATCGTAGCCGAGCTTGATGAACTTCTTGACCGTGTCCGGCGAACCGGCGACCAGCGTCTGGTCTGCAAACGGCTCTTTCGGAATGCCTATCAGCATTCGCCCCTCCTCTCCTCTTTTAGTCGATGGCACGCGATTATGTAGCGCACGTAACAATTGAGTGTACTCGGTTATGGTAGGAAGCAAGACCAGCTAACCGACAGATGGACTGAAAAAGCCCCCGGACTTTGATGCGACGCCCTGTCCGCGCGCCTGTATGCGCTTGCTACACCCTGCGCCACTTGGTCAGGCGGTGTTCCAAGACTTCGAACACCTCGTAGACGACGACGCCGAGCACGGCCATGACCACGATGCCCGCGAACATCTGCTCGTATTCCAGCAAGCTCCACGCGTGCATGATGAAGTAGCCCAAGCCCGACGAGCCGGCCATGCTCTCGGCGATGAAGAGCACCGCCACCGCCGTGCCCGTGGTGATGCGCAGCGCCGTGAACAAATCCGGAAGCGATGCGGGAAGCACCACGTCGCACAAGATAGCCGCCTTGCCCGCGCCCAGCGAGCGCATCGAGTCCACTGCCCCGGCGGGCACGTTTTTCGCCGCATCGCGCATGGTCACGAGCATCTGGAAGAAAATCGCGATGGCGATGAGGATGACCTTGGCCTGGCCGCCCAAGCCGAACAGGATGAACAGCACCGGCAGAAACACGATTTTCGGCACCGGGTACAGCACGTAGAGCACGGGGCCGAAGATGGCATCGCCGCGTTTGGAGCGGCCCATCCACAGACCCGCCGGCACGCCGAGGACGGTGCCGATGAGCATGGCGAGCAGCAGACGCCCCAAGCTCGCCCAGAACTCGGGGATGATGACGGGAAGCTCTTCCACCAGCACGGGAAGCGTGACCGCCGGCGTCGGCAGCGCCGGAGACTGCACGAGCGCGGCAAGCGCCCACCACAAGGCGATGACGAAGACGGTGCCCCACACGAGCCCGAACGCTTTACGCATGAGAACCCCCTTCGGCAGAAGCCTCGTGCAGGAACGCGCGAATGTCGCGGCACAGCGCGAAGAACTCGTCGCTGCCGCGGTAGCCTTCCGCACCCACGTGCGGGTTTTCGATGACATGGGCGACCTGGCCGGGGTGCGGCGTGAGCACGAACACGCGTTGCCCCAGGTAGACAGCCTCTTCAATCGAATGCGTGACGAGTACCTGCGCGTAGCCCTGATCGCGCCACAGCGACAGCAGCGTCTCTTGCAGCTGCTCGCGCAACAGCGCGTCGAGCGCGGAAAGCGGCTCGTCCATGAGCAGCAAATCGACGTCGAGCGCAAGCGAACGGGCCAACGCGAGACGCTGGCGCATGCCGCCGGAAAGCTCGCCGGGGTATTTGTCGGCAAACCCCTCGAGCCCGACCAAACGCAACGCCTCCAGCGCGCGCTCGCGACGCTCGTCAGCCGCGACGCCGCGAATCTTCAAGCCCAGCTCGGCGTTTTTCACGACCGTCTTCCAGGGCAGCAAACCGAAGTCCTGCAAGATGAGCGCCGTGGCCTGACGGGGCCTGTCTACGGGCATGCCGTCGATAGTGACCGTGCCTTCCGTCGGCTGCAGCAGCCCCGCCGCCATTTGCAACGTGGACGATTTCCCGCAGCCGGAAGGGCCTATGAGCGCGACCGATTCCCCGCCAGAAACGGCGAGGTCGAGCCCGCGCAGAGCCTGAGTGCTCGAACCGTCGACGGCCGCGTACGACAACGACACGCCGGAAAAGCGCAGCTCTTCCATCGGGCGCTACTCCCCCTTGAAGGGCCTTGCCACATAGCCGGTGTGCAGCGCGGCAGCGCCGAACATGAACGGGCGGACGTCCACGTAACGCAAGCCCACCTTGGAAAACAGCGCCGCGAGCTCGTTTTTGCGCAGGAACTGCTGCGTGCTCTCGTACAGCCACTCGTATTCCTTGTGATGGGACAAGCCACCGCCCAGAAACGTCATGACATGCTTGTAATAGAACTGGTAAAAGGGCTGGATAGCCCCGTTTTCAGGCACGGAGGCGTCCAGGCAGGCAACCACGCCGCCGCCGCGCACGACGCGCGTCATCTCGGAAAGCACCTGCTCGTAATCGGGCGTGTTGCGCAACCCGAAGCTGATGACGGCAGAGTCGAAGGTATCGTCGTCGAAGGGAAGCTCCATCGCGTTGCCCTCGACGAGCATGACGTTTTCCAGGCCCGCCGTGCGCTTTTCCGCGACGTCGAGCATCTGGGCGGAAAAATCCAGCCCCACACACAGCACGTCGGGGTTGTTGCGCGCAATCTGCTCGGTGATATCGCCCGTGCCGCAGCACACGTCGAGGACGAGCCCCGGGTCCGATTCCATGCACGGCACGAGCGCCGCGTCTTCCAGACAGCGTTTCCACGCACGGTGCATGCCAAGCGAAATGCGGTCGTTCGCCGCGTCGTACTGGCGTGCGATTGACTCGAACACGCCATGAACCTGTTCTTTAGCCACGTCGAATCTACTCCTCAATCAGAATATGCAGGCCATCATGATAGACCATCAGCGCGCACGTGCGCGTCTTTCATGGCAGACGGGCCCCTGCAAAGGCAGCGCCTGCGCAACATGACAGTATGCCGCGCGCGGCACACAGGGGCGGCACGCGCCCGCTCAGCCCTGCTTTTCGGCGTGCTTTTCGACCTTTCCCGCAATGCGATGCGTGATGGAAGCGAGCAGCGGCATGAGAAAGACCGTGATGGCGCCCGCCGCGACGAGCACTGACGCCGCGTCCTGGGTCATCGCCCCGGCATCAACTGCCACCGAGGTGACCGCGACGATGATGGGAAGTGCCGTCGTGCAGTAAAACGAAACCGTGAGGCGATGATGCGGGGAAAGCCCCTTGGTGTCTTTGCCCGTGGAAAGCGCGACGAAGATGGGCACCGCGCGAATCAGCACGAGCATGACGATGAACCCGATCAGCAGCAC
>CASDTD010000214.1 GCA_949283445.1 uncultured Coriobacteriia bacterium
TGCTGACAAGCCCGTTGAGCCCCAGCACGCCGGCCACCAAAACGGCCAGCGACATGATGGTGAGCACCAGCCACCTGCGCGAGGCACCGCCCACGAACAGGATGACGAAACCGAAGATGAAGATGACGAGCGCCGTTCCCAAATCCTCGCGCACGAGCAGGACAAACGGGATGAGGATGAGCGCCAGCATCTTGAAGTAATCCCTGCCCCGGGTGATGCTGCCCTCGTATCTTGCCACGGCGGCAGACAGCATGACGATGGTAACGGGTTTTGCCAGCTCGGACGGCTGGAAAGAAAAGCCGCCGATGCGAATCCACGACGTGGCGCCGTTGCTTTCCACGCCCAAGCCCGGAACCATGGGCAGCAGCATCAAGACGATGTCGAGCACGAGCAGCGGAATGACCAGCCGGCCGAATATGCGGTAGTCGAACACCCAGAACGCCGCGCAGGCGACGATACCCAGCGCAACGCCCAGCAGCTGGCGCGTGAAGCTGTAGTCGGGGTCGGTGAGCGTGGCGACGTACACCGTGACGAGCCCCAGCGCGAGCAGGAGCACGACAGCAGCCAGCAGCCCGATGGGCACGGGGGAACCGTTGAACAGCGAGAGCAGCCCCAGCGCCTTCCCACCGCCCTTCGACGGCGTATCCGGCGCTGTGCGGGCATGCACTTTGGGAGTTCTTCTGATGGGCAGACTCGGCACCCGCATCACCTCTCGTTCGTACGCGAACCGGACACGAACCGGGTGTTCTTGCCGAACGCGGCGGCCAGCACCGAGCGTACGGCGGGAGCCGCGCACGTGGCGCCCGAACCGCCTTCCTCGATGCAGCAGGCACACACGTATTCCGGGTCTTTCGTCGGGCCGTAGCCCACGTACCAGCCGTAGTTGTCCTTGCCGGCGACCTCGCCCGTACCCGTCTTTCCCGACGTGGCAACGCCCAGGCTGGAGAAAACCCCTTCCACCGAGCCGTCGGTGACCACGCCGCGCAACGCACTGCGCATGATCTTGATGTTCTCTTCCGTGTACTGGGGCTTGACCACACTGCCCTGGAAGGACTTGCCGTCCACGACTTTCGTCTTGCCGTCACTTGCCAGCACCTTGGAAAGCAGCACCGGCTTGGGCACCGTGCCCGTCGCGATGCCGGCATAGCCGCAGGCAATCTGCAGCGGCGTGACGAGCAGGTCGCCCTGACCGATGATCAGGTTGGACATGTCACCGGGCAGCCAGGTCTGGCTTTCCGGTGCGTCGCGGTTGAACTCCTTTTTCCACTTGGGCGTGGGCACACGGCCTTCCGCCTCGCCGGAAAGCTCGATGCCGGTCTTGGAGCCGAAGCCCCAGCTCTTGAGATAATCCTGCAGGTTCGTACCCTCGTTGTCGGCCGTGTAAAACGATTTCGCAATCTCGTAGAAGACGACGTCGCAGCTTTCCACGACGCCCATATGGAAGCCGATCGTGCCATGGCCCGAAGTGTTCCAGCACTTCTGCGGCCAGTCCTTGCCGAAGCCCGTCCACGTGCCCTCGCAATCCCAGGTCTTCTTTCTCGAGGCATAGCCGTACTGCAAGCCCGCGAGCCCCGTGAAGCCCTTGAACGTAGACGCCGCCGGGTACAGGCCGGCGATGCAGCGGTTGGACAGCGGGTAGCCGGAATCGTCGTCGGTCATCTCCTCCCAGGTATCGGTGGAGATACCGCCGATGAACTGCAGCGGGTCGAACGTGGGCGCCGAAGCCATGGCGATGACCTCGCCCGTCTTGCAGTTCAGGCACACGATGGCGCCGGCCTTGGCGTTGTCATAACCTGTGGCATGCGACACCTCGATAGCGCGCTCGAGAGCGCGTTCCGCCGCGCGTTGCACCTTGAGGTCGATAGTCAGGCAGACGTCGTTGCCCTGCACGGGGTTGATGGAGTCGACCGTGTTCACGACCTCGCCGGCCGCGTTGATCTCGACGCGTTTCACGCCGCGATCGCCCTGCAAGTACCCCTCGAAAGCTTGCTCGGCGCCGCTTTTCCCGACGACGTCGCCCGATTCATAGGTAATGCCCGCCCGCTGTTGCTTGAGCTCCTCTTCGGAAATCGTGCCCGTGTAACCGAGCACGTGCGCTGCCAGCGTGCCGTGCGGGTAGGTGCGCACGGTGCGGCTTTCGATGCTCACGCCGCGAAACGCCTGCGGGTGTTCCGAAATGTAGGCAACTTCCCGGTCGCCCACGTCAAGCGATATGACGCGGTCAGCCTGCGCGCCCTCGGTCTCGGACTGCGCCAGCTGGTGCACCGTCTCACGTGGGATGCCCAAGACGGCGGACAGGCGGTCGAGCAGCGCGCTGTCGTCCTTCGACTCTGCGGAGACGAGCACCGCAAACGACGAGCGGTTGCCCACGAGCTCCCTGCCCTTGCGGTCGAGAATGCGCCCGCGCGGCGCGATGGTCGTGTATTCGGTGATGCGGTTGCTTTCCGCCTGGGCGGTGTACTGCGCACCGGAAATGACCTGCATGGACCACAGCTTCACGGCCAAAACGCCGATGGCGGCACCGGCAAGCCCGAAAAAGCCCAGGAAACGACGGCGCGTCGATACGGCGGATTCCCCGCCGGAGCCGTCGAGTGCCTCGGTACCCACCGGGCTGTTCTTGCTCGCTTTGCGCCCCAGCTTGAAACGGGAGGACTTCTTGCCACCCGAACGGGCGAGGACGACGATCAGGCAGATCGCCGCGATGAAGAGCAAGACGATAATCGCCGCGCTCACCGCTGCTGTCATAGTGCGGCAGGCCTCCCTTCTATTTCAGACGAGATGTGAACTTGGGCATCTTCGCGCTCGAGCCGTAGCCCTGCCCAAGACGGCTGGGCATAGACGGAGAATCGTCGGCGAGCACGAGCCGAATCGTGACCAGCGCGATGCAGGCGAACACCGCCGAGTACAGGGCACTCGGCAACGCATGCGTCACCATGGTCACCAGCACGCCGTTGCCCTCGGCGCTAGTCAGCACATTGGCAAAGCCGTAGCCAATTTCCACGACAAACGAAGAGACGACGGCAATGATGCACGAGAGAAGCGCACCCGGCGCGCCGACCCCCGACGAGAGCAAGCCGACGACAAGTGCCACGATGGTGAACACGAGCGCCATGCACCCCACCGTGCCGTTGCCCGCGAAATCTTCGAACAAGCCGCAGGCAAAGCCCGCGACGCTTCCCGCCCCCGCCCCCGAGCGCATGGAGACGAGCAAGACGGGAATCAGCAGAAAATTGGGCGAACAGCCCGCAATGGAGATGGCGGGCGAAACCGCCACCTGCAGCAAAGCGCACACCACGAAGGTAATCAAGTAGACAATCGGTTTACTCATCAGAGCCTCCCGAAGTGGTATCTCCCGATGCGCCGCTGTCTGACGCGGCGCCAGCATCCTGCCCTCGCGTCGTGTTCGCCGACGTAGGTTGCTGGCCCGATGCGTCGCCCGTGCCGCCGGTGCCGCTTTCGCCGTTCGTGCCCGCTGCACCTGCATCGCCCGCCGTGCCCGCGTCGCCCGCTGCGGAAGCGCCCGCTGCCGGGACGTCAAGCTCCGGCGAAGAGGCGGCGTTCGTGATCTGGTCTATGAGCTCTTCGTTCAGAAGGCTTTGCGTGGTCGACTCGTTGCCGGTGAGCACCATGACTTCCAAGCAATCGTCGATGCTGTAGATGGGCTCGACGGTGATGCGGTAATACAGACGCGACGAGTCGGTTTCGACGTTGCTCACCGACCCTATGATAAGGCCACGCGGGTATGCGCCGCCCTGCCCCGAGGTGATGACGATGTCGCCCTCTCCCACCGTGGTGTCGACGGAAACGTACTCGAGCGTGAGCGTGCCGTCATACGCGCCTTTCACGATGCCGCGCGCGTGCGAGTTCTGGATCATGGCCGCCGTCGAGGCATCGGCATCGTTCACGAGACGCACGACGCTCGTCGTCGCCGTGACCGATTCAACCTGGCCGTATAGGCCGCAGGAGCTCACGACACCCTGCCCCACCTTGATGCCGTCGTTGGAGCCCTTGTTGATGGTCGCCGTGCGGTCCCAGCCCGTCGTGATGTCGGTTACCTGGGCGCTCACGGACTCGAGCCCGTAGGTGTCGGACATCGTGATGAGCGCGGTCAGGCGCTGGTCTTGCTGACGGTATTCCTCAAGCTCGGCCACGAGCGTGCGCAGCTGCTCGTTTTCCTGCCTGAGCTGCTCGAGCTCTTCGTCTTTGCCCACGCCCGCCAAACGGTCGAACGGCGTGGAGAGCACCGAGCATGCCGACTCGATGGGCTTGGTAACCGTCTGGACGCCGCCGCGCACGAGCGAGAACACGCCGCCGCCGTCCATGCGCACGCACAGCGTAATCAGCGCGACGGAAAGCACGATCAGGACAAGCGAGACCCACCAGGCAGACCCGCCGCTGGGCCGTTTGTTTTGATTCTGGCCGCCAAACAAAAGTGCTGGCATCAGGCATTACCTCTGTTGCATATACGGTTGCGATAAGAAGTCCGGCGATTCGAGCACGGCGGCGCAGCCCTCGACGACGTTGATGAGCGCCGTCTCGGAAACGTGGACGGGCACGCCGATCTCATTGCGCAGGCGCTCGTCCAGACCGCGCAGCAAACCGCCGCCGCCCGTGAGCGTGATGCCGTATTCCATGAGGTCGCTCGCCAGGTCGGGGGGCGTCTCGTCCAGCGTGTCCTTGACCGCCTGGATCATCTTGGCGACGGGCTCTTCGAGCGCCTCGCGCACATCCTCGCTTTCGATACGGACCGTGCGGGGCAAGCCGGAGAGCAGGTCGCGCCCGCGCACCTCGACATCGACTTCCTCGACCAACGGGGCCGCAGAGCCGATGGTAATCTTGATTTCCTCTGCCGTGCGCTCGCCGATGGCGAGGTTGTAATGGTTCTTGGCATACGCGACGACCGCAGAGTCGAACGCGTCACCGGCGATGCGGATGGACGTCGCCTTGACGATACCGCCCATGCTGATGACGGCGACTTCCGTCGTGCCACCGCCGATGTCGACGACCATCGAGCCGGTCGGGCTGTCGACGGGAAGCCCCGCGCCAATGGAGGCGGCCATGGGCTCTTCGATGAGAAACGCCTGACGGGCACCCGCCGTGATGGTGGCCTCGAACACGGCACGCTTTTCAACGGACGTGACGCCGCTGGGAACGCACACGACAACGCGTGGCTTGGGGTGCCATGGGGCGCGTTTGCCACCCTGCGCCTTGTTGATGAAGTAACGCAGCATCGCTTCGGTGACATCGAAGTCGGCAATGACGCCGTCTTTGAGCGGACGCATGGCGACGATGCTGCCCGGCGTGCGGCCGAGCATTTCCTTTGCTGCTGCACCGACAGCCAAAACGCGCTGGTCTTGTTTTTCGATGGCGACGACGGACGGCTCGTTGATGACAATGCCCTGGCCCTTCACCGACACGAGCGTGTTGGCGGTGCCAAGGTCGATTGCCATGTCGCTTCCGAAGTTGCCGAAAAGTCTGTCTGTCAGCGACATAGTCGCTCCTAACCCTCTACTGCGTTTGAAATGCGGTCTAAGAATTCATTATGCAACAAAAAGTCGTGGTCGAGTAGTGTAGCACCGCTCGACCACGCAACTTGTCAATGACTTGTTTATCCACACAACCGCTAAAACTGCCGGCGCGTTTGCACAAGAGAGCTTCTTAGCCGAAGAACACGCCAATCTCGCGCTCGGCGGAGGCAACGGAATCGCTGCCGTGGATGACGTTTTCGTCCATGGTCAGGCCGAAGTCGCCGCGGATGGTGCCGGGGGCGGCGTCCGCCGGGTTGGTAACGCCCATGAGCTTGCGGACGGTAGCCACGGCGTTTTCGCCGGAGACGACCATCTTCACGACCGGACCGGAGGTGATGTAGGAGATGAGGCCCTCGTAGAACGGCTTGCCCTCGTGCTCGGCGTAGTTGGCCTTGGCCTGCTCGTCGGTGACCATGCCCAGCTCCATGCGCTCGATGGTCAGGCCGACACGCTCGAAACGGTTGACGATTTCGCCGATGTGGCCATTGCGCACACCGTCGGGCTTGATCATCGTGTAGGTCTTCTCAATGCTCATCTAGGTTCCTTTCCGTTTTATTCTGACTGCATCACGCCAGCCCTGCCAGCGCGACGCGAAATCCCGTTACTGCTGGCTGGGGAAGTACAGCTCCACGTACTCTATCGCCCAGCTGATATTGTGCCTGCTCATCACGAGCTCGTAATCGATCTGCCCGCCTTCGGCCAACGTGCCTTTCACGTAGACGATGGACTGTCCCATGCTGCGCTGCACGGCCTCGACGTTGTAGGAGGTCAGGTTCGAAAGCGATGCCATCTGGGACTCGCGCGTCGCCTCATCGACGTCGCTTGCCCAGTACTGCGAGGTATCGGCATCGTTTTGCACGGCGGCGAAGAAGTCGTCGGCCACGTCCTCTTGCAAGGGGTACCCATAGCCCAACACGTAGGCGGCGCAGGCGGCGCCGGCCACCAGAATGCACAAGATGACGAAGACGATGGCGACTTTCAGCCCCACGCCCCGTGCGCGCCGCGCCTTGCGGCGGTTTTCCTTGGCGTTGATCGCAATCTGCTGTTCGGTGATATCGAAAAACTCAGTATTTTCCGGGGAGGGCATGTGCGTGTCGGTGACCTCGAAGTCGACCGGCTGCGCGGCAGCCGCGCTGACATACCCCTCGTATTCCGGTTCATCGTACGTCGCGGGCAACTGGTTTGCGTCGTCTTCGGGCACGTCGACCGGTTCCATCATCTCGGTCTTGGCAGATTGCAAGGCAGCTTCGTCTGCCTCGGCATCCTGCTCCTCGGGCTCGTCGTCGAGCTCGTAGGGCTCCCCTTCGCCGGCATCTTCGAAGCTGTCAACGCTTTCTTCGACCGGCCCTTCTTCAGCGACCTGCACCGGCTCCATCGCCTGCGTCTGCGGCGCGAACGGATCGAAGCCCGGCTCTCCGTACACAGGCAGATGCCCGCTTTGCGACGGCTCCATTTCGGATGCCGTCTGCAGATCTGCGGGCTCTTCCGGCTTTTCGTCATGGGCGATCATCGCCACGTTGGGAATGAAGCCCGTGTCCAAAATGCCGGGCATCTTGGCATCGAGCCGGTCTTTCAAGGTCACGGCGAGGTCGTAGTCATGCTGCGCCATCGCCGAAAGCTCGAAGTCGGGAAACGCGCAGGCCTGCTCGAACGCGTCGATGGCCTTCTGCACGCGGCCTTCCGCCATATAGGCCTGCCCCAAGTTGGCATAGGTCTTCGCCGACGTCGCGTCGTCCAAGTCGAACTCGAGCGCCGTTTCGTACGACGTAATGGCGTCGTCAGTGCGCCCCAGCTCCATGAAGCAGACGCCCAGGTTCACGAGCGCCTTAGCCGGGGCGGGGTTGGTCGGGTCGAGCGCCGCCTCACGGTACGCTGCGCCGGCCTCGGTCATGTTGCCGAGCTTGAGCTGAGCTGCGCCGATACCGGAATACGCCTTGTAGGGCGTCGTGTAGATGGGGTAGTCAAGCGCGTGCGTGAACGCGCTGAGTGCCTCGTTATAGTCTTTGGTGCCCAAAAGCGCCGTGCCCAGGTTCACGTACAGCGAAGGCTTGCGCTTTTCCGGGCTGCTTGCCAGCGCCTTGGTGTAGAACGCGGCGGCTGCATAGGAATCGCCGCTTTTGACATAGCAGTTGCCAATGAGGTGGTAGAACTTGCTCAGGTCGGAAGGCGCCAGACCCGAGGTGTCTCGGGCGCATACCGTGAAGCCCTCGAGCGCGGCTTTGTAATCGCCGCGCGCATACGCTTCTTGGGCTTCCCTGAATACCGCAACGTTCATTTTGCACGTTCCCCTATCAGTGACCGATGTGTTTCGTTATCGCTTCGTTTTCACAGCCGCACACGCCTGCGTCGCGCGCTATTCGTTGGCACCTTCGATGGTGATGCTCTCGATGACGCTGCCAGCGCGGAGCCTGGCGATCACGTCGAGGCCCTCGAGGGTATCGCCGAACACCGTATAGTCGGTATCCAAGCACGGCTGGGGGCCCAGGCAGAAATAGAACTGGCTGCCTGCGGAATCGGGCATGGAGCTGCGCGCCATGGCCAGCGTGCCGTCCTTGTGCTCGTTATGCGGGTTGGTGCGCCACTCGCCCTTGATGGAGTAGCCCGGACCGCCCGTGCCCGGACGCCCGGCGGGGCTGGACTTGCCGGCGGCGACGTCTTCCGGCGTCATGTCGCGCGTGTTGGGGCAGCCGCCCTGGATGACGAAACCGGGGACGTAGCGATGGAACTTCAACCCATCGTAGAAGCCCTTCTGAGCCAGCTCGACGAAGTTGCCGACGTGAATCGGGGCATCCTGGCCGTGCAGCTGCACGCGGATGGTGCCCTCGCTGGTGACGATGACCGCGACCTCGTTGCCGTTCGGCTGGTATTCGGGCGTGTAGAGTGCCATTTCGAAACCTCCATAGTGTGCGCAGCAGTCAAGGCCTTGCCGCCTTCGCGTACGCAATTGCAGACAATAACTAACCAATTCTACCAATAGATGCAGCTGAGCGCACATTTCCCCACAAAAAGCAGAAGATGGCAGGGGCATCGTGCACGGCGGCGACCTGAAGACGGTGCAGGCGCGCCTCGGGCATTCGAGCGCATCGCACACGTTGGGAATCTACGCGCACGCCGTGCCTGAAAAAGACGGCGAGGCAGCAGAAATAATCGGCTCTCTCATCGACGCCGAGGTGACAGATAACAGCACCGTCGTTCCCGCGAAGTTCGCGTAACCAAAATGCCGATTTGCGGGTGATTTGCGGATAAGCCGCGAAATTCCCCAGAAAATGCGAAAGATCAGCAAGCAAAAATGCCTGCTGACCTGCGATTTTACTGGTGCCCCCTACAGGATTCGAACCTGCGGCCTTCTGCTCCGGAGGCAGACGCTCTATCCAGCTGAGCTAAGGGGACGCGCATGGCATTCTACGCCATCGAGCGCGGGCGCGCACCGACAATTTCGCGCAAAGGCCGCACGGCGACGTACCGGCCGCGCCGCCAGCCGCTCAGTTCTCGCCCAGAATCTTGTGGTAGAAGGTGTCCAGGGAATACAGCGGCGCCACAGGATTGTGCCCCGTCACGCGGTCTTTCACCACCAGCGTGGTGACCGGCGCCTCGGCATATTTGTTGAAAAGCGCATCGTGACCGACGCACAGCCCCACGACGATGTTCAGGTCGACCCCTTCAGCGTTCAGACGCAACGCCTGGTTGATGGGGTTGCAGATGTTCTTGCCGACTTCCTCACACTGAGCCGGAATGCCGATATCTGATTTACGCACCGCACCCGCCTTGCACGCGATGCCGAACACCTCGAAACCGTGACTGCGCAGCACGCGGGTCAGCGCACGCGACTCCGCGAGCAACCCCGCGCACGTCGCCACGCCGATCTTGTGATACCCCATGCGCTTGGCGAACTCGACCGTCTCCTCGATGCGCGTCATCTTGCAGTAGAAATCATGCTCGACCTGGGCGGCCGTGAACATGATCTGCCGGTCTTCGCCCTCGGCGTCATACGCGTCCAAGGCACGCTGCAGCACCTCGTCGTCAGCGTTTTCGGTCGTCAGGCAGAACTGCGGGAACGCTTTTCCGCCCCTATCGCACGCCTTCAACGCGCAGTCGACGCATGACCTCTCGATATCGTCGTTCATGGAACATGCCTCCTTGTCAGCCGGAGCGCCCGAGCAGCGCTGCCGCCTCATCGCGATTATCGACGGCCCCTTTCTCGGGTCAGGATGGCCACCGTCTCGACATGATATGACTGTGGGAACAAATCGACTGGGGTCGCCCCCGCCAGCTCGTACCCAACCGCCAGAAGCTCTTTCACATCACGGGCCAGCGTCGTCGGGTTGCAGGAAACATAGGCGATGACACGGGGCGCGCAGCTCAGCAACCCGGCAATCGCCTCGGCGCCCAAACCGCTGCGCGGCGGGTCGACCACGACCTTGTCGACCTGCCCGAGCTCTTTGAGCTCGCGGCCGACGTCGCCGCCGACAACCTCGGCGAAAAGACCGTTATGATCCAGGTTGCGCCGCAGGTCGCGCACGGAAGACCCCGCCATCTCGACGGCGAGCACCGAATGCGCGCGCTGCGCCAACGGCAGCGTGAACGTGCCCGCGCCCGAATACAAGTCGAGCACGGAATCGAGACCATCGACATCCAAAGCGGAAAGCGCGAGTTCGACGAGCGTTTCCGCCCCCCTCGTGTTCACCTGGAAAAACGAAGGTGCTGAAAGCGCCATGGAATAGCCGTTTAGCTGCTCGGTCCAAAAGCCGCGGCCGTTGAGCACCTCCGTGCCCGAAACTTTCCTTGCCTTGGCAGGCCCCTTCAGCAAGACGCGCGTCACGCCCACTTGCTTTGCGGGCAGGGCATCTGAAAGCACCTTCGCCGCGTTCGCGCGCGGAAAGCGCCCGGGGCTGCCCCACAAAGCGACTTCCACGCTGCCCGTGCGCTCCGAATAGCGCAGCCCCACGCGCTCTATGCCCAGGTCGTTTCTGCCTGCCGCATAGCGCAAGGCGCCCGTCAACGCGCGCGGCGCCTTCTCGAATTTCTTGTTGATGAGCTGGCATGACGCAAGCGGGGAAAACGAGCCGCCCTGGGCGTGCATACCCAGCGTGAAGCGACCCGCAACGTCTATGCCGGCCTCGAACTCCACCTTGTTGCGGTAGTTCCACTGCTTCTTGCTGGGCCGGCATTCCCCGACGAGTTCCTGGACCTTTTCAGGGTCGAGCTTCGTTATGCGCACGAGCGCGTCGACCAGGGCCTGCCGCTTCCAATGCAGCTGGGTCTCGTACGCCAGCCCCGCCCACGGGCAACCGCCGCACACCCCCGAAGCGGCCAGCTTGCAGGGCGGCTCGACGCGTTGTTGGCACGGCTCGAGCAGCTCGGCGACATGTCCCCGCACGAAACGTTCCTTTTCGGTGTCGACAGCAGCCCGGACAACATCGCCCGGAAACGCGCCGGACACGAACGCGACCCGTCCGTCGCCCAAATGCCCGATGCCATCGCCACCATAGGCAAGCGCCGTTATTTCAACTGTTTCCGTTTTCATGACACGCCCATAGTAGAAGAAGGGTCCGCACAAGTGCAGACCCTTCACTTCAAACAAATACTGAGGATTCAGATGCTCTACAGGCTCAGCGCCTCGACAGGGCACGAAGACGTGCAGGCACCGCACTCGATGCACTCGTCCTCGTTCACGACCGCGTAATCCTGGACGGACAGGGCCTCAACAGGGCACGTGTCGACGCAGGCGCCGCAGGCGATGCAAGAATCGGTGTCAATCTTAACTGCCATGATGGTCCTCCTTCTTCTCGGCCCCACGGGCCGTCTCTCATACGCTCGGGCATGCGCCTCCGTCTTCGGCGAGAGGCGCGTGCCGATACGCGACACTTTAGCCGCTTCCCGCAAGCGCACCACGCGGCAACGTGCCATCGTCTCCGCGAACGGCGAAATAAGCGGACGGGCTACGTACGGCAGCACTCGCGCATCTGCCACGCCGCGCCCCAATCGCAGCTGCGAAGAATATGCGCGCATGCGAAGCAACAGACACTGCCAAGCTCGCAGGCGCGTCGATTCTTGACAGCCAGCGAGCACGCGGGCACGCAACATCGAGCATGCACGTCCCCGCACGTCGCTCGCTCCTTATTTCGCCAGCGGCAGCCGGACGGTAAACGTCGTCGCGTCCCCCGCCGTCGCCACGCCAATCGTCCCCTTGTGAAACTCGACCGTCGATTTTGCTATCGACAGTCCTAAGCCGAAGCTCGCCGTCTCGCCTTCGTTGGCGCGGGCCTTGTCGGAGCGGTAGAAACGATCGAACAAGTGCGGCAGGTCCTCGGGCGGGATCGGGTCGCCGTGGTTCGTGACCGAAAGCACGGCGGTGCTCTTGACGCGCCTCAAGGAGACCGTGACGGTGCTGGGCTGCGACGCGTACTTGCAGGCGTTTTCCAACAACGTCTTCACCATGCTCTCGAGTCGCAGCTCGTCGCCCGTGACGTGCAGCCCTCCCTCAACAGCGTCGTCGATCATCAGCTCGCGTTCGAAAGCGACAGCATCGAACTGCAGCACTTGCCCTTCGACCAGCGAGGAGAAATCGACATCGGCCATGAACTGTCTGCGGTCGACTCCGGCATCGGCCTGCGCCAGCGTGAGCATGTTCTCGGTCAGCTGCTGCATGCGCTGTGCTTCGGCCGAAATGCCCTCGACCCACGCATCTTGCTCGGCAACCGTCTTTTCGGGACTGTCGCGCAAGATGCTCGCGTTGGCCAGAATAACCGTGAGCGGCGTCTTGAGCTCGTGGCTTGCATCGGCGATGAAACGCTGCTGGTCTTGCCACGCCTTTTCAACCGGGCGCGTGACGTAACGCGAAAGGCAGATGACGATGACGAACAGAGCGGCCATGAGCACGAGCCACGAGATGACAAGCGTCGTGAGACGCTGGCCAAAGTCGTCGGCGACAAACGACATGTTGGCAAACGCGATGCGATAGCCCACGTCTGTCTGTATCGACTTGTAGAACAGCTGGTAATGCGGCAGGCCGCCAGATGCGTGCCCCGCGATGATGCGCTCGAGCGTCTCGGGCACGACCTCCTTGCTCACCTCGGCGTCCATGATGCCCGTGCTCGACTGGTTGACCACGATCTTCGTCGGGTTGCTGTAGTACACCGAGACGACGTAGACGGGAATGCTGTTCTCCCTGCCCATGACGCCCTCGTCACCCGAGCCGACGTCGGGCAGCGTGAAGCTGTCATGTGGGTCGGTCTCCACCGCGCTTTTCAGCGTCGTGTTCATGATGTTGACGACCTGCTGGTAGCCCATCACGCCGATAATCGTGAACGCGAGCAGCGAAACCACGCCCACCAGAATCATGCTGATGAGAACGAACCGCCGTCTGAACCGCTTGATCATATCGTCTGCCCCTGCACAAGAAGAAGGCCCGAACGGGCACTTACTCCGCCTCGAGACGATAGCCCACCTTGCGCTGCGTGACAATCTTCACCGCAGAGCCGATGAACCTGAGCTTCTTGCGCAGAAACGAGATATAGGCCTCGACGTTGTTGTCCCCAGCGTCAGACTCGATGCCCCACACGCGCGCGATGAGCGTTTCCTTGGGAAGCGTGCGGCCCGCGTTGGCAATGAGCAGGTTGATGACCTCGTATTCCCGGTAAGACAGCTTCACGGATTTGCCCTTGCATGACATGTCATATGTGGAGAGGTTTATCTTCAGGTCACCACAGGAAAGCTCGTCGACCACGACCTCCCCCTGACGGCGCGTGAGCGCGCGCAGACGGGCCAGCAGCTCGGCGGGCTGGAAGGGCTTGGTGAGGTAATCGTCGGCGCCGGCGTCGAGCCCCGCCACCTTGTCCGCAAGCGACGCGCGTGCCGTGAGCATGATGGTGGGGGTATTGACACCCTCATGGCGCAGTTCCCGCACGATGTCGAAGCCGTTTTTGCCCGGCAGCATGACGTCGCATACGAATACGTCGTAGGCGCCCTCCTTGGCATAGGCAAGGGCATCGGTGCCGTTATAGGCGACATCCACCTGGTAGCGGTGTCCCCGCAGAATCTGCGCGATGGCGTCTGCGAGGCGCTTCTCGTCTTCGGCTATGAGCACGTTCATCGAAACCCTCGCTTTCCAAAACGGCGCACGGTGCGGCGCGCATGGTCAAGTGTACCTTGAAAGTATAAGAGCAGCGGCTTAAGGAAAGCTTAAATGGCCGCGCGTGCGCACACCGGGCACGGCACTTTCGCCGCAACGTCTTTGCGGTATGTCGTCTACGTGCATTAGTATGCACACAGACGCAATCGAGCGCCATACCGACGTCGTTTTCGAGAGACCGCAATGAGTGACATCGCCATACTGATACCCTGCTACAACGAGGCCGTGACCATCGGCCAAGTCGTCGACGACTTCAAACGCGAGCTTCCGCACGCGCGCATCTACGTGTACGACAACAACTCGACCGACGGCAGCGCGGACATCGCCGCGAAGCACGGCGCCATCGTGCGGCACGAACGCCGGCAGGGCAAAGGCAACGTCACGCGGCAGATGTTCAGGGAAATCGAGGCCGATTGCTACGTCATGGTCGACGGCGATTCGACCTACCCCGCCCACCAGGTGCACGAACTCGTCGCCCCGGTGCTGGCCGGGGAAGCGGACATGGTCATCGGGGACCGGCTGAGCAGCGGCGCCTACGGAAAGGCCAACGAACGCGCTTTCCACAGCCTGGGCAACAACCTTGTGCGCAACCTGGTCAACTGGCTGTACAAAGCCGACCTCACCGACATCATGACGGGTTATCGCGCCTTTTCCCGCATTTTCGTGAAGTCCTACCCGGTGGTCTCGAGCGGCTTCGAGGTGGAAACCGAGATGTCGCTGCACTGCCTCGACAAGAAGTTCAAGGTCGTGCAGGTGCCCATCGAATACCGCGACCGCCCCGAGGGCAGCTACTCCAAGCTCTCCACGTTTTCCGACGGGGCGCTCGTCTTGAAGACCATCGCCTCGCTGTGCCGCGAATACCGCCCGATGCTGTTCTTCGGCATCCTGTCCCTGCTCGCGCTTGTCGTGTGCCTGGTCTGCGGCATTCCCGTCATCGCGGAATACGCCGCGACACAGTTCATCACGCGCGTGCCGCTGGCCATACTCGCCGTTGGCTTCGGCATCGTCACGATGTTGCTGTTTTCCTGCGGTCTCATACTCGACTCCATGGCGCGCACGGCACGGCAGCAGTACGAGCTGGAAGTCGTCAAGCTCTATTCGGAGCTCGACAGATGATTTTCGCCCTTGCGGCGGTTGTGGTTCTCACGTGAACTGCGCCGTTTTGGGGCATAATGTAAGGTCGATGGACTAGAGCTTTAGAGAAACGGGAATCGCGTGGTCTCTCGAAATCTCAGAAAGAAGCGGGCGAAGCGCACCGCGAAAGGTTCGCGCCGCACCGTCAAGTTCCTTGCCGTAGCTGGCGCCTTCGCGTCCCTGTGCATTTTCGGCGCTATCTGCCTGCTGTTCCTGGCCAACAGCTGGCTTTCGAACCTGCCCCGCTACGACAACCTCGCCAGCTACGCGGAAAGCGGCGTCACCACCGTCTACGCCAACGACGGCAAAACCGTGCTTGCCGAACTGCGCCTGGAAAACCGCATCGCCACCGACCACGACAGCATATCCCCCTACGTGCTGGAGGGCACCGTCGCCACCGAAGACGAGCGCTTCTACGAGCACAAGGGCATCGACCCCATCGGCATCATGCGCGCCATCTTCGTCAACGCCGCGTCCGGCGGCAAGGCGGAAGGCGCTTCCACCATCACCCAGCAGCTCGTGCGCAACACCATCCTGCTCGACGAGATGAACGATATCTCCTACAAGCGCAAAATCCGCGAGATGTACTTGGCGCTCAAAGTCGAGGAAACCTACTCCAAAGACGAGATACTGACGATGTATCTCAACGTCATCAACTACGGCAACGGCTGTTACGGCATCGAGACGGCCAGCCAGGAATACTTCGGCAAATCCGCAAGCGAGCTCACGCTGTCCGAAGCGGCCCTGCTCATCGGCATCCCGCAATCACCCACGGCCAACAACCCACGCGAGCATTACGACAAGGCGCTGGCACGCCGCGCCGTGGTGCTGCAGCGCATGCTGTCCAATGGCTGCATCACGCAAGAGGAATACGACGAGGTCATCGACGACGAGCCCAAACTCGTCAAGAGCAAGGGCAGAGGCGATCAAGTAAGCGACCTAGCCCCCTACTTCGTCGACTACGTCAAGTCGCTGCTGCGGGATTCCGGGCAGTTCTCGCAAGAGCAAGTCTCCAAGGGCGGCCTGTCCATCTACACGACGCTCGACCCCAAATGCCAGAAAGCCGCCAACGAGGCGATTCAAGACGGCGTGGGCGACTCTGGCCTGGACGGCTCGCTCGTCTCCATCGACCCCTCCAACGGTGACATCGTTGCCATGGTGGGCGGCAAAGACTATGACGAAAGCCAGTTCAACCTCGCCGCCCAGATGAGCCGCCAGGCAGGCTCGTCGTTCAAGACTTTCGCGCTGCTCGCCGCTTTGAACGAGGGCGTGGATCCAGACAACACCTACATCAACGCCGACAGCCCCGCGCATGTGGGCAAAAACTGGGAAGTCAACAACTCCGAAGGCGACGGCAGCGGCGAGATGAGCCTCACCAGTGCCACGACCTCGTCGGTCAACACCGTCTACGCCCGCCTCATTCACGGGCTGGGCGCGCAGAAGCTCGTCGACATGGCGAAGGCCTGCGGCGTCACCGCCGACCTCAAGGCCTATGATTCGCTCGTGCTGGGCGCGCAGGGCGTGAGCACGCTCGACATGGCCAGCGGGTATGCCACGATCGCCGCCGGCGGCGTCTATCACGAGCCGGTCGCCATCACCTCGATTACCGACAACAACGGTAACCCCATCTACACGCACCAATACGACGAGGGAACGCGCGTCGTCTCGCAGCAGGTGGCCAACAAGGCGACGGAAATTCTCATGACCGTCGTCGAATACGGCACCGGCACGCGCGCCTCGCTGGATTCCATCGGCCAGCAGGCGGCCGGCAAGACTGGCACCTCGCAGCTTGGGCGTGACCTGTGGTTCTGCGGCTTCACCCCGCAGTACGCCACCGCCGTGTGGGCAGGATATCGCGAGGAGACGGAAACGGGCCTGTATGGCGGCAGCACCTGCGGCCCCATCTGGCGCGATTACATGATCAACGCCCTGGATGGCGAAGATACCGTCGACTTCGACATCGAGGACACGGAAATCGAGTACAAGGATTCCAGCACCTGGGATTTCTCCGGCTACGACAACTAGTGCACGCCATCGATCCGCCTGTGACTCACGCCGCACATCCTGCGCTCAGAATCGGCACCCGCTCCGGCGCTCCAGAGGCATCAGCTGCGGAACTCGCGTTGCGGAGCAACGCTCAGACAGTCCTCGCTCCCGATGCCTCCTCCGCTTGTCGCTGCCTCCACATCGCGCAGGATGTGCGGCGCGAGTCGCAAAACGTCACATCAGACAAGCCACGCTGCAGGTGGGTGATTTGGCGACAGCTATTCGCCCATTTTCGTGCAAACGGGCGACTTCCCGACAGACACGCCTTGAAATCACAGCGATTCTGTCGTCAAAACACTCGTTTGCACGCCGATGCGTCCGATTCTGTCGGTGAAGCACCCGTTTGCACGTAGCCCGAAGCCTAACTACTTCTTCGTGTAATACACCGTCGTGCCGCCGCCGGGATTGTCCGTACGGTGGCGCTTGTAGTACTCCTGGAACACCTCGGCGTAGGTCTCGGGAATGTCCGGGTCGAAGTGCTGACACGTGACGTAAATGGTGTCGTATGCGAGCAAATCGTAGGGGTTCACCTGAATCGATGGCTCGAGCCCCTCCCAAATGTTCACCTTGAAGTCGCGCGTGTCCTTGCGGTCGAAATAGTAGTGCTTCCACGCGTTCACCTGACGCCCGCGGTCGGTCGTGTTGATGATGGCAAGCACCAGCGTGTCGTCGTTCGATATATCGTCGCGAGATTCCAGATAGGTGGTCAAGTCCGCGTAAAACCGCGTGCTGCTGCCCAGCGCCAGATCGTTTCGAATAGTGCCCGTGGCAGTCGGAACGAGCAGTACCACGCACAGGAAGGCCGCGACGAAACGCACCGGGTCGCTTGTCGGGATCCACGAGAAAACGCGTGTGATGCCCCATGCCGTGACAAGCGTCATGGCCGGGATGACGGGCGTGAAGTAGCGCTCGACCCAGAACATCGACTCGGGCTCGATGAAGCTGCAATACGCCCACATGCCGCCAACGACGGCGAACACCGCGAACACGAGCGCGATGAGCGGCATCTCCTCTTGCCACACGAACCGGTGACGGTAGCAATGGTAGACCCCCACGACCACGATCACGATCATGGCGATGTGGAACAGCCCCAGCGTCTCGGCGCATTCCCCGCACAGCCAGTACAGCAGCGCGTGGATGTTGACAGCGTCTCCCGCCCCCTGCCACGTGTCCACGGAAAAGCCCGCAGCAGCGTTGGCGCGCGCCGCGAACAGGGTCTGAAACGCCACCCACACCCAGGGCAGATAGCCGACGACCGGAATCAGGTAGGACACGAGCACCTTGCGGCGAATGCCGTTGAGATGCCCGCGCACCAGCAAGAACACATCCACGAGGAAAAACGCGCACGCCAAAAGGACGCCGAAGTAATGCGTGTAGCCCAAGGCCAGCATCGTCGCGCCGCTTGCCACGGAAAGCTTCCAGCTCGTCTTGTCCTTGGGCGTCTGCGCTCGGCGCACGTACAGGTAGACGAGCAACGTGCTCAGGAACAGCAACAGGGCATAGGTCCTGAACGTCAGCCCCATCTGCGTGAATACTTTGGCATTGATGAGCAGCAAAAACGCCGCGAGAAAGCCCGTGCGCCGCCCACCTATCCTGCGCCCTGTGGCCGCGGCAAGCGGCATGGACGCCACCACGAAGACGATGGAGGGCAGGCGCAGCCAAACTTCCCCGTAGGGCACCAGCTGGTACCATATCCACGCGATGATGTTGAACAGCGGCGGCGTGTACGGGTCGATGAGCACGACGTCGAAAAGCGAAGAAGACAGGCAATAGTCCACCTGGAATATCTCGTCGAGCCACAGCGACGTCGTGGCCGCCAGATACGTCATCAGCGCGAACGTGACCGCGCACACGAGCGCGAGGCCCACATGGTAGACGCGGTCGTAGAGAACCGTCCGCTGCCCCTTCAGCCCGAGCAGCTCTTTCATGCGTGCTGTGCGCTCAGGCGCGGGGGCAGGTCCGCCAGCGGGGGCTTTCCCCTGCTCGTCTTCAAGCTCGGCGGCAATGCGCAGGGCCCGCTGCTCGATGTCGGTATGTCGTCTGGACTCGCCCATGTCTTCGCGCGCCTAGAAGTTGAGACGTTCTTCTTCTATCACCAGCGGCCGGTTCATGACCCGCTGGCTCATACTCATGATGTACTCGCCCAAAAGCCCGAGGAAGAACAGGATGAGCGAGCCCATGATGAGCACCATGATGAGGATGGACGTCTGGCCTCCGGCAAACGCCGACCAGTTCACGAGCTTGACGACGAACAAGACGAGGGCGATGAGAATGAACAGCACGCTAGCCAGAAAACCCCCGATCGTGGCGATGCGCAGCGGGACCTTCGAATACGACGTGAAGCTGAGCATCGCGGCGTCGTAGAGGGTGTACCAGTTGTTGTGCGTCTTGCCGTGCTTGCGTTCGGCCTGCTCGTAGGGGATGTCCACCCGCCTGCCGCCAAGCTCGGCCACGATGCCGCGCAGAAACGGCGTCGGGTCGTGCAAATCGCGCATGACATCCAGGAACGAGCGGTCGTACAGCCCGAAGCCCGTGAACTGCTCGATCTGCTCGACGCTGCTCACCTTCTGGATGAGTTTGTAGTAGCAGGAACGCAAGGCATACATAATCTTGCTCTCCTGGCTGGAGGTCTTGATGCCGCAGACAATCTGGGCGCCCTTCTCCCACTCTTCGACGAAGCGCGGGATGAGTTCGGGCGGGTCTTGGAAATCCGCACAGACGCAGATGGCGCAATCGCCCGTCGTCTGCGTGAGGCCGTAATACGGGGAATTGAACTGTCCGAAGTTCTTGGCGTTGAAGATGACCTTGATCTTCGGGTTTTCCCTGCACAGCATGCGCAGGCGGGGACGCGTCAGGTCGGTCGAGCAGTTGTCGATGAACACGAGTTCGTAATCGTAGCGGGAGAGCTGCGTTTCCAGCACGTCGATGATGGCCTCGCTGATAGGCACGACGTTGTCTTCTTCGTTGTAGCACGGGACGAGCACGCTGATTTTCTTGCG
This sequence comes from uncultured Coriobacteriia bacterium, assembly GCA_949283445.1. Next base: position 19,839 of record CASDTD010000214.1, read on the forward strand.
TGGCCCCTGTTCCTGCCCTGCAGGCGCCGCTGCGGCGGCAGCAGATGCGGTGTCATCAAGCGCGGGCATCCTGACCTCCCCGTTTCTCTGTCGTTTCCCCGAGTGCAGGGTCATGCGTCTCCTCGTACCAGCGCACAGTCTGACGTATGCCATCTGAAAAAGCCGTGACAGGGGCAAACCCCGTATCGTGGGCGAGCTCGTCGATATCGGCGCGCAAATACATGACTTGCCCATCCGGATAGGGCAACGCCCCGAAATCGGGCGCGAAGCCCGGGCGGGCAGCCTCGCAAGCCATTTGTATGTGGTCGCGTAAAGGTTCGACCTTGCCCGTCCCCACCGGGTAGACGGCATCGGGCTTGCCGCTCTTTCCCATCAGTGCAAACGCCTCGGCAGCATCGTCGCAGTAGATATGATCCCACAGCTGCTCGCCTTTCGTGCAGGAAAACGGCTGCCCCAAACGCGCCTGGCGTATGGCCTGCATGATTACCGTGCCGTCATTGTCGCCCGGCCCGTACACTGAGCCGATGCGCGCCGCGACATGCACCATGCCCAGCTCGTGGCAGAGCGCGCGTGTCTGCCGTTCGGCAGCGAGCTTCGCCGCGCCATAGGGCGTGAGGGGATGACAGGGCGTGCTCGCGGAAAACGCTCCCTCAAGGCGCCCGTATTCCGCTTGGCTGCCCGCGAAGACGAAGCGCTCGCAGCCCAGTGCGTGCGCCAGCCGCACGGCGTCGAGTGCCATCTGCACGTTGCCCTGCTGGCGCTTTTCATCTGAGCGGCCCGCGCCTAACGTACCGCTCCACGCGAAATGGTAGAAGATGTCGCAGCGCGGCAAGCTCATAACATCGGGGTCTGCCGCAAGGGCAGCGTAGTCTGCACCTACAGCGGAAACGACGTCGATGCCATCCACGCCGTCAAGCACGCCACCGTGCAGACGAGACGATGCCGGGTTGACAAACGCGAGCACGCGCACGCCTTCCTTTGTCAGAAGACGCGCGAGCGCCGAACCGATCATGCCCGTTGCCCCCGTTATGGCAGCGCGTTTCATCCCCACCTTCTTTCACTCAAACCTCGCGACCATGATACTATTAAAAGTCAGGCGCCGTGCCGTCCAAGACGGCGTCTTCCAGATCACCTTGGCAAGGGAGGCACACCGTGGAAGCCAACCAGGACTTGCTCGATACCATGCACGAAGAGGGCGTCGTCGCCGTGCTCAGGTCGGAAAGCGTCGAAGCGGCCATCAACGTCGCCCGTGCCTGTGTCGAGGGTGGCGTGCACTTCATCGAGGTAACCTTTTCCGTGCCGAACGCCGCAGATGCCATCCGTGCAATTGCCGAAGACGCGTCGCTGGGTGCCTTCGTGGGCGCAGGAACCGTGCTCACCGTCGAGCAGGCGCAGGCGGCTGCAGATGCCGGCGCGCGCTTCATCGTGGCACCCGTGTACAGCCCCGACGTGCTCGCCTTCTGTCAGGAACGCGAACTTCCCTACATCCCCGGTTGCATGACCGTCAATGAGATGCACGTCGCCCAGCAGGCAGGGTGCGCCGTCGTGAAGCTCTTCCCCGCAAGCGAGCTTTCACCTGGGTTCATCAAGGCCGTACATGCGCCGCTGCCCACACTCAAGATCATGCCGACCGGCGGCATCAACCTGGACAACACAGCCGCCTGGATTGCCAAAGGGGCGTTTGCCGTGGGAGTCGGCGGCAACCTCACCACCGTGAAAGACGACGGGCTGGCCGGCATCACGCAGCGAGCAGCCGCTTACCGCGAGCAAGTCCGCATCGGGAGGGGCTAGATGTTCGAAGACACGAAAATCGTCCTGTTCGACCTCGACGGAACCATCTACTACGGCTCGCGCATCATCGACGGAGCCAATGACGCCATCGAGCATTGCCGCAAGCTCGGCAAGCACGTGTACTTCCTCACGAACAACTCCACCAAGACACGCGCGCAGATATTCGACAAGCTCGTGGGGATGGGCATCGACTGCGCATTCGACGAAGTCCTGACCAGTGGGTACGTCGCCGCGCTGTACGCTCAGAAAGAAGGGCTGGAAAACATCTACCTGTGCGGGTCGGAAAACCTGGCTTGCGAATTCGAGGAGCTGGGCGTGCCCGTCGTGGGCGCTGACGAGGCGCGCAATCTGCTCATCGGCTACGACCCGGATTTCACCTACGAGAAGATGACCGACGCCGTGCGCGTGGCCTTGCGCGCCGACAAGGTCATCGCCTGCAACAAGGAAAAAGTGTTCCAGGGCGAAGGCGCGGCGTGGTTTCCCGGCTGCGGCGGCATGGTCGCCCCCATCGAATGGTGCTCGGGGCATATGTCGGATTACGTCATCGGCAAGCCGAACACGCTCATGCTCGAGATGATGCGCGAGAAAAGCGGCCTGGAGAAGCACGAGCTGCTCATGGTGGGCGACACCTACGAAAGCGACATCCTCATGGCGAACAAGTTCGGCTGCCCATCGGTTCTCATCGGCACGCAAGAATACCACGACACCGTCACCGTGGAGCACATCGGCGACCTCGTGAACCTCGTAGGATAAGCCTCGCCCCATTCGCTGCTTTCGAACGCGGGGGATGCCCTCTCGGAGGACCCTTCGCTCGGTCGAGCTTCGCGCAGAGAGCGCGCTAATCTCTGCCCTCGCTGCGGTCGCAAAGCCCCGCTCGATGGCATCCCCCGCGTTCAGGCAGCCGGCAGGTGCATCTCATCTGTCAAAAAACGACGCGAATGCGAGCTGCGGCGCGCATGTATGCTCGCATGAGCGCAAATTCTTCGCAGGTGCGAGTTTTCGAGCACCTTCTCCCTCACAAGCGCGTCGATTTTTGACAAGTTTTAAAACGCAAGCCTACTCTTCCGGCAGCAGCGGTATAACCATGATGCGCTCGAGTTCCTCGCGCGGCAGAAACGGCGCCAGATCTTCCAGCGGCGGGCTGTAGAGGCTGTCGTCTTCCAGACGCTTGGTCGCGCTCTTGGGCTCGAACACCTGCTCGGGGCTCACGAACACCTCCGCGATGACCGGGCCTTCCTGCCCGAACACCTCGTCGAGCATGCTGGCAAGCTCGGCATTCGAACGGCACGCGACGTACGGGTACCCGTAGGCAGCGGCAATCTTGGAAAGATCGGGAAAGCCCAGGTCACCCGATTCCGGCCCGATGCCGATGTGGCAGTGCTCGGCAAACAGGTTGTTCTGCGTCTGGCGGATGGAATGGTATCCGTTGTTGTTGATGACGAAAATCTTGATGGGGAGGTTGTTGGTGAGGATGGTCTGCAGCTCCTGGATGTTCATCTGCAGCGAGCCGTCCCCGCTGATGCAGACGATTTCGCCATCGCCGAGCGCCTTGCACACGCCGATGGCCGCCGGCAGGTCGTAGCCCATGGAGGCGATGGCGGAATTGATGATGAAACGCTGCCCACGCTTGATGTGATAGGCATGGCTGCCCACGACGCAGGCGCTCCCGTTGCCCACGACCGTCGTGTAGCCTTCGGGCAAACGTGCTGAAAGCGCGTCGATGAACGCATAGACATTCGTCTGGCGCGTGTCGTCCCAGTGACGCTGCTGTACCACCGGGTAACAGCGCCGCCACTTGCGGCAACGGTTCTGCCACGCGCCGTCTGCGATGAACGCGCCCGTCATCGTCGCATCGCATGCCCCGTCACGGCAGGGGCGCGGCACACCGCGTTCGTCAAGCGCGGCGTTGAGCGCACGCAGGAAATCGAGCGCGTCAGCCTGGACGGGCAGCTCGACGTGAAGCGTCGGTTTCTTCAGCTCTTCGGCGTCCACGTCCACCATGATGACCTCGGCTTCGCGCGCCCAGGTCTGCCAGTTATACCCCACCTGCCGTATGGAAAGCCGGCTGCCCACCGCCAGCACCAGATCGGCGTTTTGCACTGCCCAATTGCCGGGGCGGTCGCCCATGATGCCCGCACGTCCCGCGTACAGCGGGTCGTCGTCGGCCATCATGTCGATGTTGTCCCACCCGCAGACCACGGGAATGTTCAGACGGCGCACAGCGGTTTTGAATTCGGAAAACGCCCCCGCCAGGCGAATGCCGTTGCCGCTGTAGAACACGGGGCGCTCGGCTGCCGCAATCTTGTCCAGAATGCTCACGACAACGCCCGGCTCGACAGCGGGGGCAAGCTCCTGGGCATCTTGAGCAGGGTCATAGCCCACAAGCTCATCGGTTTCAATCGTGCAGCCTTGGAAGTTCAGGGGAATGTCAATCCAGCACGGACCGGGGCGGCCGTGCGTGGCAAGGTAATACGCTTTTTCCAGCGCGTACCTGATGCGCAGGGGGTCCTCAATCATCTCGCAGTACTTGGTCATGGACGCCACGCACGTCGTGATGTCGAATTCCTGGTCGCCGCCGGCGCGAATGCCCACGCCCATGCCGCGCGCCGTGGTGTCATAGCGCACCTGCCCGCTGATGACGAGCATGGGAATGGAATCGAGCCAGCCGCCCACGACGCCTGTCAGCGCGTTTGTGCCGCCCGGGCCGGTCGTCACGCACACGGCCGCGATGCGGTTGTCGATGCGCGCGTAGGCTTCCGCCGCGATGGCACACGCCTGCTCATGATGGTTGAACGTGCAATGCAACCCCGCCTTATGCCCGAGCGCGTCGTCGAGGTGCATGGCCCCGCCGCCCGTCACCATAAAGCACTCGTCGATGCCGTGTTCGACGAGGAAGTCGGCCACATAGTCCGCGAGCCTGATACGCATGATGAAACTCCCCTGCTTGAGTATGCTGAGGGGATTCTATACCAAGAGACGCCCCCACGCGTCGCAAAGATGCGTGGGGGCGTCTCGGAATGAACAGACTGGCCGCTTCGATCAGACGGCGTTCTCCGCGCGCTTGGGATGCACGAGCGACTCCTCGCTCGATTCCTGACGGGCGGTGATTTCTTCCAGCGTGGGCTCCGGAGCGTCGAGCAGCTTGGCAAGCAGCTGACGGAACAGCGTGCGCTCGTCGCCGTCCAGACGTTCGTCGAACAGCCACGACAGCTCGCGCGCGCCCTTCTCCGAAATCCACTGACGTGCGCGCTCGTCCTCTTCCTGCTGCAGGCTGTCAGCCGCCTTCGCCGCCGCCTTGAGCACTTCGACATCGCCCTCGCTGCGCCCGTCTGCGTATTTGCGCGCCGAATCGGCCTGGACGCGGCGGTTCTTCGCCATGTTCTCGCGCTCGAGATCGCGCATGGACGGCGGTGTCCAGGAAATGGCATCGGCACCGGCGGCAATCGTCGCCTCGATAGACGCGGGCGTGCCGCCCCCGCTGGCGATGATGGGCAAGTCAGGGTAATGGTCGCGAATCTCGCTCACCACAGCCGGCGTGTCCTTGCCCGCCGAGACGTTGACGATCTGCGCACCTGCCTCGACCTGCTTGACCATGTAATCGGAATACGCGCCGGTGGTGACGATGATGGGAATGTCAACGCTTCGCGCGATGCTCGCGATGACACCGGGACGCGTGGCGGCGTTCGCGACGACGCCCAGCGCGCCCTGCATTTCGGACTGCATGGCAAGCTCGACCGAGCGGATGCCCGTCGTCACGCTGCCTGCCACGCCCGCGAACACCGGGCGCTCGGCGTAATCGAGCAACCCCTGCGTGATAGCCGGCTGGCAGGTAAACGGATAGACGGCAAGCACAGCGTCGGCATCGCAGTTGCGGATGATGGCAAGGTCGGTCGAAAAGACGAACGAGCGAATCGTGCGCCCGAACACCGATATGCCGGCACAAGCTTCTATTTCTTTAGGCAGAGGGAGCTCCGCCTTACGATACTGCCCGACGACTTTCTTCGGGGTCTTGGCAAGCGCCTGTTCGATGACTTCCGGCTCGATTGCCTTGTCCTGCTCCATCTGACCTCCTTCGCAGGCTCCTCAAATAAGCGTTGCAATAGTACCACCTGTGCACCTGTTGCAACATAACCGTTTCGCTGCGAATGAGAATGAAACGAAAAAATAACGGAACAGCCCCGTGCGCAGCGCCCCTCAGCGCCGCTGCGCTCATGCCGACGCGCGCACGACGCATCGGTCGTACGCGCGTTGGTACAGCCACGAAAGCGCCAGGGAAACCGCCGTCACGACGACAAACAGCACCGGAAGGCCGATAAGCCAGTTCCAGCTCGGCACCGGCGCACCGGCAAGCACCGCAAGGCGCTGTATGAGGTCGAGCACGAACGCGTGAACAAGATAGATGGGAAACGAAAGCCGGGAAAGCACGTCCACCGCACGAATGCCGTGGCGAATGTCCAGCTTCGCAAACCCCGTGAACACGACGACCGACGCGACCACGACGGGAAGGCAGAACGGCTCGACGACGCCGTTTTTCCAGATGCCCGGACGTGCTCCGCCAGTCATGACCTGGTAGCGGTACTCCAACCAGGCAATGACCAGTAGCAGCACGAGCCCGGCAAGCAGCCACAGCACGGCGCGGGCATTGCTCTTGCGCACGTTGCGCGCGATGGCGAAGCCGGTCATGAGATACCCCGCATATTCGACGCCCTGCCCGATATCCCAGTTGGCCCACGGGTCTCCCGACATCCACCGGCAGGTCATGGCGACGACCAGATACACGGCCGCGACACGGCAAAACGTCTTGTTCGAAACCGTCTGGGCAAAGCGAGCCAGAAACGGGATGAACGCGTAAACGACGATGAGCATGTACATGTACCACAGGTGGTAGCTCGGCGCGCCGCGCAACGCGTTGTCCAGAATCTGCGCGGGAGAGCCTATGCCCAGCCAAACGAGCAGCACCGCCTGATAGACGAGATAGAACGCGGAGAACAGCAGCGTGGGGATGACAATGCGGAACAAAGACTTGCGGTAGAAGCTGCGGTAGTCGGCGTTTTTGGGGTTGCCCAGCAAAAACGCACCTGAGAGCATAAGGAAACACGGCACCGCGAAACGCACGAGCGAATTTACCACGCAAGCAAGCTGCGGGTACCACAGGTCGGTCTCGCCGCGTGCCACGCTCGTCATCATGTCGCTCGTCCACACGCCGCTGATATGCAGCACGATGATGGCGAGCATGGAAAGCGCGCGCAGCACGTCGTAATTATGCTCCCGCTGCCTTGCCATCGCCACGACGCTATTTCACCGGCAAGTCGACGCCATGCCCATCCGGGCCGCCCCACAGAAACTTGCGGACAATGAGAAACTCGACAAGCGTGATGAGCACTTCGACCGCAAGCGTTGCAAGAGCCGTCCCGACGGCGCCCAACGCCGGAATCAGAACGAGATTCAAACAGAAGTTGACCGCCGCGGCGGCCAGGTAGATGTACGTGCACCTGTTCTCCATGCCGATCTGAATCATGACCTCGTCGCAGAAGATGACCGAAAGGCCAATCGGCACGACCGCCAGCGCCACGACAGACAGCGCCGGGCCCGCCCCCGAAAACGCCGCGCCGGCATACCAGGTCATGAGCGGCGTGGCGACAAGCGACACCACGACGGCAAGCGGCACGGAGATGAGCAGCACGACACGCACGGCCTTGCGCACCAGACGCTTGAAAGCGTCCTGTTCGCCTTTGCCCAAGAGATTGGCCGCCCGGGGCAACAGCACGTTGGACAGCGCGGAGACAACCGCCGTCAGGGCGTTTTTCACCGCGACGGCCGACGTGTAATACGCCACCTGCTCGTTCGTGCTCATGAAGCCGAGCATGACCGTGTCGAGCGTCGTGTAAATGGAAATGGCGGCGACGATGACGAAGAACACGAACAAGGGCTTGATATGCCGGCGCGGCGAAAGACGCGGCGCCTCGTCCGTTGCCTCAGCCTCGCGCAACCCCTCGCCCAGCACGTGGAACATGTAGAAGAAGTTGACGAGGTTGGCCACGGCGCCCGACGCGACGAGCAGCATCGCATAAACGAGGTAGTCGCCCGGAGCGTGGACGAAGAGCACGACGCCCACCAAGCACACCGCCCGCACCACGATCCCCCGCACGGTGATGTAGCGGTACTGCTCGATACCCTGGAAAAACCACGCCACGCCCAACGTGTTGCAGATTACCGTGAAGCCATTAATGAAGAACAGCACCGGGTCTGCGGCAAAGCGCTCGACCAAAAACAGCGAGACGATGAAGCACGCGTACACAGCCGCTGTGGAGGCAAGCGTGACCGCGAGTATCTCCTTGGTCGTCGTGGCCAGCTGCACCGGATTGTCGCGCACGCGGGCGACCTCGCGCACACCGTAGCGGTTGACCCCCAGCATGGCGATGAGCGAAAGCCACGACGCCACCGACGTCGCAAACCCCACCAAACCGTACGCATCTGTCAGCAGCGCCCGGCTGACGATGGGAAAGGTGATAAGCGGAAACAATATGGAAGAACCCGTCAACAGCAGGTTCATGGCGAAGTTGAACTTGACGGAACGCACCTTGAAGGCCATGGTGCCCCTATTCCAGGTAGGAGTGCATCGGGCGGCGCTTCTCGGGCGGCGGGGGTGTCATCCAATCCGGCCCGTACAGCGTCTCCACCACATGCTCTGCCCCCTGCGGCACGGGGAACAGCTCGCCGCCGAACTCGAGCACACGGCCCGGCTCCAGCCAGGCGCGGCGGTAGCGCTTGTCCCAGTTGAGCGGCTGCTCGTTGACGATGCGCGTCCAGATGCTGTCAGGGCTTCCCAACTTGGCCAGCGCATCGCGTTTGGCGATGTGCTGCTTCATGCTCTTGCGCCGCCCCAGTGCCGGCAGAACATACGACGCGACCTTGCTCACACCGGAAAACTGGCTGTGGTCGACAACGGGGCGATGCCCCAGCGCCTCGGCATAGTTGATGGTCAAGCGCAGCGACTGCAACGCGTCGGCGCGCCCCTCAAGTGCGGGCTCGAACACGAAGATGTCTACATCTGGATGGTCGAGCCGCCCGTCGAAACTATCGGCGGCCAGAAACGATGCCTCATAGACGTGTTCCAGGTCTGTGACGCGCGGGACGAAGTCAAAGAACGTGTCGTAATCGACCGGGTCAACAAACGCGAAGCGCTTGCTCAGAGCTTTAGGAGCGATGGCCCTGAACTTCTCGTACTCTTCGGGCAGCATGCCGATGTCGGCATCGTCATCCCAGGGGATGGGGCCCTTGTGACGCAGGGCGCCCAAAAGCGTCCCCGCGTGTAAGAACCAAGAAATGCCGTTTTCCTCGCACACGCGGGCAATCTCGCCGAGCAACTCGACTTCGATAGTATGCAGTTCTTCCAGACTTCGTACTGTTTTAGCCATGCGCGTATTGTAAGCCCACTCACGAGCAGATGCGATGAAATACACCGAAGATGCGAAGGTCTAGACGGGACACCCGCAAACGGCGTTTGAGCGAAGCACTCGCCTGCGGATCTGCCAGAACCTCGTCACGGTGCGCGGCAAGCGCTTTCTTGAACGCTGTGGAGATTTCCGGCGTCAGCGCGCGGGCATCGAGCGCCTTGCGCAGGCATCCTAAAACGCGTTCCTCGTAAAACGACGCGGCGCTCGTCTTCGTGCAGATGCCCTCGTCGCGCACAAGACGCACGACCCGCTCGAAAACGTCGAACTGGCATAGATGACGCGCAGTGAAGCTGTGGTCGACCGAGCCCTCCTCGACGCTGTAGTGGTACCCCGTCGACGCGTTTGTCACGACGCGTAACCCTTCGCGTGCGAAAATGCGGGCGTTGACGTCGAGGTCTTCTGCAATGTAGTCGTTTTCGTCGAAACGCACGCCTTCGAACAGGCGGGCGTCGTACAGCTTGCCCCACAGGCTCCAGGGCATGCGCTCCGAAAGAAAGGCCTCGAACAGCTCGTCACGGTTTTCGTAGACGTTGCCGGCCTCAATGTGGCCGAAACGGCGCACATGCGCTCCCTCGACCATAAGGCAATCGGAAACGACGAGGTCGGCGCCGTATGCTTCCCCGGTTTCGACGAGCGTCTGCACGTACTCGGGCTCGATGAAATCATCGGCATCCACGAACATGAGCCATCTACCACGCGCGGCATCGAGCCCCGCGTTTCGGGCAGCGGGCGGCCCGCCGTTTTCCTGATGGACGACGACGATGCGCCCATCAGAACGAGCCGCTTCGTCGCACAGACGCGCCGTGTCATCGGTCGACCCATCGTCCACGAGGATGACCTGCAGGTCTTCATACGTTTGCGCCGTCACGGCGTCGATACAGCGTGGCAGCCGGGCTTGCGCGTTATACGCGGGAATGATGATGCTGACCGTCATGAAAGCACCTCGGTGAAGACCCGGTACACGGCGTCGGCCTGGCGGTCGAGGTCGAACAGCGCGCGTGCGTGACGCTTGCCGCAGGCTGCGATTTGGCGGGCCTGCTCGCGATGCTCGAACACCCAGCGCATCTTCTCGGTCAGCGCGTCGACCTTGCCGCGCTCGTACAGCAAACCGTATTTCCCGTCCACGAGCTCAACGTTTCCTTCGGCGGTGGAACACAGCAGCAAGCAGCCGCTCGACATGGCCTCACCCACCACCATGCTGCACCCTTCGGAATACGAGCAGTTCAACGCCACGTCGGTCTTCGCCCACACAGCAGGCATGTCTGAACGCTGCCCCATGAACACGACTTTTCCGGCAATGCCAGCACGGATGCATTCTTCTTTGGCGGCATCGACCTCTTGTTGCTGCCCCGTGCCCACAAGCCACAGGCGTGCCTCGGGGTGCTGCGGTGCAACCTGGGCAAACGCGCGCACCGCGTCGAGCTGCCCCTTGTTCGCGTCGAAGCGCCCCGCCAACGTGAACACGACCTGCTCGCCGTCGAGAATCGAGCCTTTGTCGCAAATGCGGTCTGCGGGAATGCCATTATAGACGGCGGTAATTTTGCGTATGGTGGGAAACCGCGAGCGCAAATACGTCTTGATGCCCTCGCTCACCGTGATGATCGCGCTCGCCCGCGCAAAGGTGGAGCCCACGTGCGCCTCGCGGTCGATGAACGAGACGCTGCCGTTGTCGCCTTCGATGAACTGGTGAATATGCCAGACCACGGGAATGCCACGGCGTTCCGCCTCGCGCAGCCCCGCGGTAATGGTGCCGTCGCAGATGTACACGAGCTCGATGCCGTTCTTATCGATATAGTCGCCGATGACCTTGTCGGCGGCACGGTTGACGATGTTGGCCCCTTTACGGCGAATGCGGTGCATCAGCGAACGGGGGCGCTCGTCGCTGGTAACCCACCACGTGAAAAACGCCTCGATCCACGGAACGCCGCGCTTCTCGAGCTCGCGTGTCATGCTGTGGTCGACGTCTTGAGGAATGACCACATAGGGCTCGACGCCGCGCGCGGGCAGCGTGTCAAGCAGATTGAACCAGACGCGTGCCGCCCCGCCGTGCAATCTGCCTATGGAGAACACGAAGAGAACCTTCATACGTTCAGCCCTGAGCCCCATCCAACTGCATGAGCATATCGTCGTTACGTACTTTACCGCCACGTGTATATGCGCTGCTCTCCTACCAGCAGCATGAGACCGCAAACGGCCTAAAACTCAGAAGCGATTGAGCAAGACCATGACCTTGAGCCATGCCGTACGCAGACGCGTGGGCATGCAGATGCCGCTGCAGCGAAACAGCTTCCAGCGCGCGGCGGCCGATGTCTCACGCCGGGCCACCGCCTCGACGATGCCCGCGACGTCGTCGTCCATCTGACTGCGGTAGCCCTCCAGCAAACACTGCGCCATCTTCGTGTGCTTGGTCGCGCGCGTGTCGTCGCGGTGCACGAGCCACGAAAACGACTGCTTGAGCAGAAAGCCCACACTGCGCTTCTCGTTCATGAGCCCCATGACGTTGTTGCCCGTGATGCGTCGGTCGATGAAGGTGCGCTCGATATCGCAGTACGCATACCCCCCGCAATACAGGCACACCGCGTGAATCCAGGCATCGTACACGCGCCCGAAATCCGTGTTCCCGTACGACTGCAGCAACTTGAGCAGCGCGCCGTTGAACAGCGTCGTGCAACCGAGCGCCCAGTTCTGCACGAGCAGCAACGACAGTGGCTTGGCGGCCACCTTCTTGTACTGCGCGTACTCGTTTCCCAGCGGCTCGCCCTCGGCCGTGACGTTGTTGACGCCAGCATAATAGAGTTCGGGGCGGCTCGTGTTCGCCGAAATGTGGCTTGCCGCGACGGAG
>CASDTD010000215.1 GCA_949283445.1 uncultured Coriobacteriia bacterium
TACCGTATGTGAAGCACGACGGGAAGATGATGAGGCCAGCAAGAATCGCGACGACAGTGCTCATGATGCCCGTGGACAGTGCCTCGCCTGTGAGCCTGCGTTCGCGCCCGATGCGCGAGCCGAAGATAGCCTGGCCGCCCATGCCGACGGACAACGTGAAAAACGCCTGCCCCATGGCCGCATAGACCGCGTTGCCGAAGCTGCCCAGCTGTTCGGCCGGCGTGTTGCCCGCGAACAAGTCGCCGAAATCCGGCAGCAAGTAGAACTCCAGGCCCTGCGCCGCACCGGGCAAAGTGACAGCGCGAATGCACAGGGCGATGAGAATGACGAACAATGCCGACATCATGAACTTGCCCACGCGCTCGAGGCCCTTTTCCACGCCTAGCGCGCAGACGACGACGCCGATGAGAACCGAGACGACCATCCAGAAGCCGCTTTCGAGCGGGCTTGCCGTCATGGCGGTGTACACCTGCGCCGAAACCTCCGGCCCCGCCCCGTTGAACATGCCGCTGGCAAGCTTGGGGATGTAGGCGAGCATCCAGCCGCAGATCGTCGTATAGAACATCAGCAGAATCATGGAGCCGACATAGCCCCACGGCCCGAACCACTTGAAGCTTTTCTTCGAGGGAAGCACCTCGAAGGAACGCGCCGTGCTCTTCTGGCTCGCACGCCCAACGGCAAACTCCATGACCATGACGGGCAGACCGAGGATGGCAAGGAAAATCAAGTAGAGAACAATGAACGCCGCGCCACCGTATTCGCCGGTGACGTAAGGGAAGCGCCACACGCTGCCCAAGCCGATGGCGCAACCAGCGGCGACCATGATGAAACCGATGCGCGTGCCGAAATGCTCGCGCTTGCCGTCTTGCGCGGTGTCTTCCTGCCCCGTCTGTGCCATGTCCTCGCGTGCCCTCTCTCAAGCAGCCGGCTTCTCAAGCACCGGCCGCGTTCTCCCACAAAACTGCGTGGGATTGTAGCACGGCACGCCACAGCCGGCGACACACGCTCCTTATGCCAGACATCTACAGCTCCGGACGAACGGCGGAGCCCAAGGAAGATTCATGGTCGAAATGGCTTGAAGGGGCACAATCAAGAATCGCGTTTCTGCCCCAGCGCACGGGATTTACCCGAAACGCCGCCAAAAGCATCGATTTGGCAGTGCTTCCCTGCCCCAGCGTGCGTTTTCGGCCGTAGAGACGCCAGCGCTCTTATTCCCACATGTAGCCCACACCGCGTACAGTGCGCAGATGCGTGGACAGCTCGCTGCCGAGCTTGCCGCGCACGCGCCGCACGTGCACGTCGACCGTGCGCGAGCCGCCGTAATAATCGAAGCCCCACACGCGGGAAAGCAACGCGTCACGGGAGTAGACATGCCCCGGGTGCGTGACGAGAAACGCCAAAAGCGCGTATTCGAGGTAGGTGAAATCGACCGGCTTTCCATCGACGATGACCTGATAGGTGGAGAAGTTGATGGTCATGGAATCGATGGTGACGAAATCGGAATTCGCCGTTTCCTCACCCGGCCACAGCAAATGGCGCATACGCACAAGCAGCTCGTCTTCCGAAGCGGTGGCCAACACGAAGTCAACTGTGACATGCGAGGGAAGGCGCAGCCCCTTCAACGCGTCCTCCTCGACGACAAGCAACAGCGAGGCCTCCCCCGCATTGCGCAGGACCTGCTCGAATTCAGAGAGATTGCCGGCACGTGCCGCATCGACGCCGCAGATGACCAGGTCGGCGTCTGCCAGATACCGACCGAGGTCAGCAGGGTGGCAGGCGGTGAAATCCGCATCGAGCTCCGAGACGGCCTTCGAGTAACGAGCGTACGATTTCATGCCCTCTTGAATATATAAAACGCTTTTGCGATGCATGATGAACCTCTACCTCGAGCGTGTTACAAAATAGGGAAATCGCGGTCGATTTCCCACTGCGTGACCTGCGACCGATAGGCCTGCCATTCGGCGCGCTTGCTGGCGACGATGTAACTGTGCAGAGTCTCACCCAACACGTCCTTCGCGAATTCCGACTCCTCGAACAGGGCTATCGCCTCTCCCAGATCGCCCGGCAAAAGCTTGATGCCGGCTTCGCGCACTTCCTTGCGGGTCATGGAGAAGATGTCGCGGTCAATGGGAGCGCCAAGTTCGAGCTTTTCGGCCATGCCCCTCAAGCCTGCCGCGAGCAGCACGGAAAACACCAGGTACGGGTTGCAGGCCGGGTCGGGGCTGCGGAACTCGAGACGCGCGGAATCGGGCTTGTCGGGCTTATAGAGCGGGATGCGAATGAGCGCGCTGCGGTTACCACGCGCCCACGTGAGCGTGATGGGCGCTTCGAAGCCGGGCACAAGACGCTTGTAAGAGTTCACGTACTGATTGGTGATGAGCATGAACTCAGGCGTGTACTTGAGAAGACCGGCGATGTAATGCTTGGCATCCTCGGACAAATCGTAACCCAGCGGGTCGTTCGCGTCGTAGAACACGTTGCGGTCGTCCTTGAACAACGACTGATGCACGTGCATCCCACTGCCGTTTATGCCGGCGAGGGGCTTGGGCATGAAGCTGGCATGCACGCCGTGCTTGAGCGCAACCTCTTTCACGACCAGACGGTATGTCATGACGGCATCCGCCATGGAAAGCGCGTCCCCATAGCGCAGGTCTATCTCTTGCTGAGAAGGCGCCGTCTCGTGATGCGAGTATTCCACGGGGATGCCCATCTGCTCGAGCGTCAGAATCGTGTCGCGCCGCAAGTCAGACGCCGTATCGTCTGCCGTCAGGTCAAAGTATCCGGCGTAGTCAATGGGCTCGGGAGTTTTGTTGTTCTTGAAGTAGAAGTATTCGACCTCGGGGCCGATGTTCATCGTGTACCCTTTTTCGGCTGCCTTGCGCAAAGTGCGCTGCAGGACATAGCGCGGGTCACCCTCGAAACGCTTGCCATCAGGGGTGCAGATATTGCAGAACATGCGCGCGACGCCGTCGTCCTTCGGGCGCCAGGGCAAAACTTGAAACGTGCTGGCATCCGGAAACGCGAGCATGTCAGATTCCGTGGAATTGGCAAAGCCCTCGATCGAGCTGCCATCGAAGCCCATACCCTCGGTAAACGCGCTTTCAAGCTCGCTGGGCGTGATGGCAAATGACTTCATGTGGCCCAGCGCATCGGTGAACCACATGCGGATGAAATGGATATGGCGCTCTTTCACCGTTTTGAGCACGTAATCCCTGTTAGCGGCATTGCTGCTGAAACCAAGATCCGATTCGACCATGACTTACTTCCCCATATCTGCTTGTGCGACAACGCGCACGCAGCATTGAACATACGAACCTCGTTGTGCAGCCATACTAGCATGCGCGTGTTTCGAGTTTGTGACGGAAAACACGCATGGCCTGACGAAAGCCAGACGCATTGCTGTGTGTACGCACCCGGGGTTGTTCAGGAGCATCCAGACTTGCTCGGGGATATCCGGGGGCATTCAAATAGGTGACTCGACGACGTTACTTCACCTCGAACAACACAGAAAGGTGGTTGCACGACAAATTTCCGTCCATATAGCGTCCCAAATGTCGTTGAATCACCCAGCTAGCTTGCAAAACGCCTATTCGTGTCGCCCAACCACCCGTTTACTTTGCAGCCATCCCCTGCAGTTGAACCACCCGTTTACAGAAGCCTACATCGCGCATTTACTAAACAACTTGCTTTTGCATCATTTCGAAGACGAATTATACTTTACAACGTCATATCAACGGGCATATGGACCGCCGCCCGTGCATATGCGAGCCGCCTAACGCCGCATATGCCATAAGAAAAGCGGACGGACGGCCGAAGGCCCGAGGGGAAAGGACCCGCACATGCTCGCCGAAACGACCATCCGAGACATCATCGCCGCATTGAAAGCGAGTGAAACGCCCCACATCAACCCAGAGGACATCCCCTGCTTCACGGCAGAGGCACTCGAAAACGACCCCGTGCTGGACGCCAGCATGCTTGCCGACGTGCTCGAAAACCTCACGCAAGACGACATCCCCACGCTCGAACGTGCGTTGCTGAGCCTTGAGTTCAACGACCAGGCATGGCTGGGCTTCAAGATCGTGACCGACCGCGACGCGTGTCTGACGCCGGTGAACCCGGACGCCCCCGTAGATTCCAAGGAAGGCCCGTCGATGGACGGCACCTCAACCATCTTCTTCGCCAACGAGGGCAAGGACATCGTGTGCTCGCGCCCGTGGAACAAGCGCGACCGCTTCCAGATGCTCGACATCACGCGCGGCCCCTCCATGCACAAAGACCAGTTCCCCGGCGTGACCTGGGCAAGCGTACCGTTGTTCACCACGCAGCGCGTCGTCATCTACGGTGCTGGCGAGGTGAGCGCGTTTCTGGCGCGCTACGCCCATGACTGCGGCTTTACCACGCTCGTCGTTGACGACGACCCAGGCTTTCTTTCCGCCGAGCGCTTCGGCGAAAGCGAGCGCATGCTCGTCAACGCCAGCTGGAGCGACCTTGCCGAAAAGGTGACGCTCACCGAAGACGACTACTGCGTCTGCGTGAGCCGCAGTCACTTGCGCGACCCGGAAACACTGGCGTTTTCCGTTCAGTCCCCCGCCTTCTACGTCGGCATGATGGGCAACCCCGGCAAGAACAAGGACGTGTACGACAAAATCATCGCGCAAGGCGTCGACCCCGTGCTCATCGAGCGCGTGCACGCGCCCATCGGCGTCAAGATTGCCGACAAGACACCTGCGGAAATCGCCATCAGCATCATCGCCGAGCTTGTCGACGTGCGCGGCAAAGCGCGCAAGGAGACGGTGAAGCGCGTACAGGAGCAGCTGAAGAACAAGTAGCGGACGGCCCCGCATATCGAGCCTGTGCCGGGAGAGCGTAGCTGATACTGGGCTACGCTCTTTCCCCCGCCCCCTGTTCCACGCCCGCACCGACAGGCTCGAACACCATCCTCAAACCGAACGCCCTCGACACCTTCACGATTGTCTGAAACGACGGGTTCCCCTGCAAGCTGCCAGCTTCTTCACATCTCTTCACAGGAGACAACCATGAAGCCGCCATCGATTTCGTACAGACGCGAGCCCGTCGCTTTCTTCACCTTGAGCGGAAGCCCCTCGTTACCCAGATACCCCTCGTAATAGCGTTCTTCCCCCTCGAAGAGCAGGTCTTCGCCATAGGTCATGATGCCCCGGTTCATCAGCAAAGTGCGATAGTTCGTGAAGAACAAGAAATCATCGACGTACTCCTCTACGTATTCGATGGTCTGAGGGCTGTACGCAGAGTAGATGTCTGGCGTTTTCTTCGGCTCCCCCGCACGCAGGAAAAATACACGTTCGTCCGTGCAAGCGTAATCGATGCGGAGAACCGGCGCGAACGCATAGCCCAGGTCTGCCGCCACGCAACGCTCGAGATTGTTTTCATCGAAGCGGGCGACCTCCCCCTTTTCGTATATGAGCAGGGAACCGAAGTACACAGCGGGACTGATGCACTGTACGCCCTCGCTGGTAGTGAGCTCGAACGTGCGGTAGAACGCCTCGTTTTCGTCTTCTGCACGCTCCATGAAGAGCCGCGCTTGCTTGCACTGAGGCGGAACGATGAAGTGAGGGTACAGGCACAATTCGTTGATCATTGCCGCTCCTTTCCGACGGTGTATCTGGCACACATCAGAAAATAGAGAGACGGCACGAGCCCCTCAACAGTCGCATTAGTCCGAATTGGTGTATCTGGCAAAATCGGACTAATGCGACTGCAGTGGAAAGCGCGGGGTTACGCCGCCTGATCGAGCGCCACCGCGTGATATGAAACATGCGCAGCAGTGGGGCGAGAAGCCGTGCCCTCGACAAGGCAGAAGACCGCGCCTGCGCACTCCTCATCTCGTGCAGCCAGCTCCCGCTCAAGACGGTCACGCTCGGCGCAAACTTGCGTGAGCTGCCGCTGCAGCGCCGCGATTTGCGCGCGGGCGACCCGCAGGGCATCTGCCTCATCTGCAGAACACTGCGCTTGCGCACGCTGCAACGCCCGCTCACGCGCAGCTTCGACCGCCGCTTTCAACTCTTCGTTACGGTACAGCGTGCTGCGCGCGACCTGCGCGCGTTCGGCAACGGCGTAAAAGGAAACCGTCGCGTTTTCCACCGCAAGCGCTTCGAGCGCCTTGCGCACACGCATGTGTACGTCATCCTCCCGCACACCGCGCGCCTGCATAACCAGAGCGTTTCGGTTGGCCATATCTGCTCCAAACAAGAGGCCCCTTCACGTTACCGTCCATTATCGCAAACCGCTGTGACACGCATTTCTCTCTGCGGCGAAACAGCAATGACCGCGAAGCGCATACTCCAGCCGCCACTAAAATCTCGCTCGACAATTCAACCGAAAAACCGCAAACGCCACTGCCCCACCCCACCTGTAAGATATCGTGTGCAGCCCGAACGAAATCCTTGGAGGAAACGTCATGCCCATTGAAACTGTCAAAACGTATCTCGCTCAATTCGGGCTGGAGGACCGCGTGCAGGAGTTCGAGACTTCCAGCGCCACGGTGGAGCTTGCGGCGCAGACCGTCGGCTGCGAGCCGGCACGCATCGCGAAAACCCTTTCCTTCCTCGTAGATGGCGCCGCCATCCTCATCGTAACCGCGGGCGATGCGCGCATCGACAACCCCAAGTACAAAGCGCGCTTCGGCACGAAAGCCAAGATGCTCACGCCCGATCAGGCCGTGGAGTTGGTAGGACATGCCGTGGGCGGCGTGTGCCCGTTTGCCGTGCACGAAGGCGTCAAGGTCTATCTGGACGTGTCGCTCAAACGCTTCGAGACGGTCTTTCCCGCCTGTGGCAGCGCGAACAGCGCCATCGAGCTTACCTGCGACGAGCTCGAACGCTGCTCTCAGTGTGAAGAATGGATAGATGTCTGCAAAGACTGGGAATAGCTTGCCAAAAAGCGGGCTCCTGGTGACGCTATCTCTGCCTCAAAATACGCCAAACCGTAGTTTTTACGCATGATTCGCCAGTTTTTGGGCATCTGGTAACGCTACTTGCCTCCGCAAAGGGTCACCACGCGCCCGCTTTTTGGAAAACTTCCTCTTCCTGACTCTTCTCCCATTTTTGTTCTATATCAACTAGTACATATCATGATTCTGTGCTATGTTCTTATTGTTCTATTTATTCTAGAACAGTTAGGAGCATACTATGAAGCACGCGCACATCTCCGGCGCAACGCAACCTAAGCGCAAACGCGAGTTCTCACCTGGCGCACGCGCTGTCATTTTCATCGTCATCACGTTCGCGCTCACCTAGAGTGTCGAGTTCGGCGTCATCTGGCCGATGGCGACGAGCAGCACCGGGCCGCTTGCAGGGTACGGCATGAACGGCATGTCGGTCGGGGTATATGCGCTCATCAGCTGCATGATGCTCATGCCCACCATCGGCATGTTGCTGACACGCCTTTTCACGCATGAAGGCATGCACAACGCTTGGGTCAAGCCCGTTGCCTTCCGCCGTACCTGGAAGCGGTGGATCGTCGCCTGGCTTGGCACTATCGCGCTCGTCGCTGCAGGCGCAATCGTCTATTTCCTCATGTTTTCACATGATTTCGACCCCGCCATGAATGCCATGGTCGCTTCTACCATGCAAACTGTGAGGGAGCAGAGACTGTCCATCCCTGAAGACCAAGTGCGCGCAGCACTCTACGGCCAACTCGCGCTGTTGTTTTTCGTGCCCTTCGTCAACGTCGTCGCTGCATTCGGCGAAGAGTGGGGCTGGCGCGGGTACCTCATGCCCAAGCTCATGCAACGCTTCTCCGTGGTACCGGCGCTGCTTGTCATGGGCGTTGTCTGGGGACTGTGGCATCTGCCGCTCACCATGCTCGGCCACAATTACGGCACCGGATATGCGGGGTATCCGTTTCTCGGCATCGCCGCAATGTGCTGGATGTGCTGCTGTATTGGCGTCTTCTTCTCGTACCTGACGCTCAAGACGGGAACCTGCATACCCGCCGCCATCGCCCACGGTTTCTTCAACGGCTGTGCCAGCGTCGGCGTGCTCTTCTCGGCAACGGGCGGCAACGCACTCGTGGGCCCGGCAGCGACAGGCATCGTGGGGTGTCTTGGCTTTGCCATCTGTTCTCTCACGCTGCTGGTCATCATGCACCGTAGGCAACGCGCTGGGTTGCCGTTGTCAGTCCGCACGTTAGAAGTGGAGGCGCCGGCCAAGGCGGGCGGCGACGCACCTGAGGAAATGTTATAGTTTGCCTACAACAAATGTCACAAAGGCGCGGCCCCGAGAAACGGCAACACCCTGGGGCCTCCGCGAGAAAAGAAGGCACCGTATGATCTTGCGCATTGACCAGACCTCGCCAGACCCCGTCTACCTGCAGATACGCAACCAAATCGTCGGCGCCATAGCGCGCGGCGAGCTGCAGGCGGGAGACCGGCTGCCCAGTGTGCGCACGCTCGCAAGCGACCTGGGCGTAAACCTGCACACGGTCAACAAGGCATATGCCGTCTTGCGCGACGAAGGCCACCTGCTCATGCGCGGGCGCGCCGGTGCCTGCATCGCAGACTACCAGCAGACAGCGACGCCCGAGCGCAAGGCTGCCGACGTGGAGAAGCTGGCCCAAGAGCTGTACCAGCTCGCTCTCGAGCATTGCGCGCACGGCGGCAGCGGAGACGAGTTCGTGAAAACGGCGCAGGTGCAAGCTGCGCACGTGTTCTCCGACCCCGGCTTTGCAGGCGCGAAACGCGACGTCAACGTGCTCGGACTCGATGCTGCAGGCAACCGCCTTGCTCCGCATGAAACGCGCACGACCCTGCCCCGCACGAACGGCGCCGCTCCTTCCATCCGTCCTGAAGGAGCGTGACTCCCCGTGGCCATCGCCTATATCGGTATGTTCGCCGCGCTGGCGCTTTCCATCGGGTTGCTGGCCGCTTTCATGCCCTACCTCATGCGCCGCACCGAATGCTTCACCGTCACCGTGCCTGCGAAGGCGCAGAAAAACCCGCACGTCATCGCGTTCAAGAAACGGTATGCGAGCATCATGGTCGGCGTGACCATCGCGGCAACGCTTCTTTCGTTTGCCGCAGGCGTCTTGATGACACAAGGCACGCTCGCGAACAATGCGAACATCACAACAGCCGGCATCGTCTTGGAATGTGCGGCGCTATTCGCGCTCATCATCAGCTCGTTTGCCCTCATGCTGTACTACCGCCGCAAGGTCATGGCTCTCAAACGCGCCGAGGAGTGGGCATCGCCTTTGCAGCAGGCAGCTGCCATCGTGG
>CASDTD010000216.1 GCA_949283445.1 uncultured Coriobacteriia bacterium
GGACGACCAGCGGGACGTCCTTTTCCTGGCGAAACGCGCTGGAGTTGTCGATCATGACGCAGCCGGCGTCGACAACTGCCTGGCGGAACTGCCTGGAGACACCCGCGCCTGCGCTGAACAGGGCGATGTCGACGCCCTCGAAGCTTTCGGGCGTCATTTCTTCGACAACGATTTCGCCGCCCTTGAAGGGAACGGTGCTGCCGGCTGAACGCGCAGAAGCGAGCGCCTTGACCTTGGAGGCGGGGAAATCACGCTGCTCGAGCACCTTGAGCATCTCGCGCCCCACCACGCCGGTGGCACCGGCAACGGCTACGACGGGATTAGCGGGCATCTCTTTGTTCCAGGCCATGACAGCTTCCTTTCCCCTGCGTGTTTCGCGTGCGGCAACGATAGCACGGGGAGGGCGGCGGGGAGGGCGCGAGCTTTCCTCGATTCCGCAGTGTGACAAATGGACAGGGCGTTTGTCACATCACACGCGCATCGCGCGGGCAAGCTTGGAGAGCGGCTGCGGTTCGAGGCCGAGCTTGTCCTGGAGTCCCTTGGCGAACGCGTGAAACGCCTCAAGCGAACCACCTTTGTGCTCGAGTTCCATCTCGCGCAGCTCCTGTTCGCGCCCCTGGCGGCGCAGAACGCCCTCGTCGAAGGCGAGCTCTGCGGAAAACGCGTCCGCGCTGCCGGGCGCATTGCCAGCCACCTCCAACGTGAACGCGCGGCGCTCGAACTGCGTCTCGCACAGCACCTCGAGCTCGGAAGCGAGCAGCTGCTCGCATACATCTGCCGGTGCGCCCGCCGAAGACAACGCCGCGATTCCCGCGCGAATATCGTCTGCCGGCACCTCATATTCCTGACGTACGGCGCAACCGCCCTCGTCACGCCGTTCGAGCTTGAGACAACATATGGAAACGCCGTTCTCCTCGCGCAGGCGCAGGCCACCCCGCATACTTGCGACCAACCCGTCGACCGTGTCGTAGTACGTCGCGTGCATGGAAATCCCACGCACGCCCTTCACGTGCGGTGCGAGTCCTTCCGCCACGTCGAGCGCAAGACGAGAGCCTTCCGCCGCCTGCAAATCCCACTTGTACTCGATTTCCATGACTCCCCCACGGTTTAGAGGCTTCGCGCAGCGCTTGCGCCGGCGACGATGCCGCTTGCCCACGCCCAGTGCAGGTTATAGCCCCCGCAGCGTCCGTCGATATCGAGCGCCTCACCCGCCGCGAACACCTTGGGGTGCAGCTTCGATTCGAGCGTCGCGGCATCGAATTCATCGAGCGCCGCACCGCCGCGCGTCACCTGAGCATGCTTCACGTCCCCCGGGCCTTTGACGCGCAGGCGGATGTTCTTGCACACATGGGCAATTTTGCGCATACCGTCTTCGTCGGCACGCGCCGTCGATTTCACCTGCGCCTCGCGCAAGACGCACATGTTCACGCGGGAATGGAACATGCCGCACAGAAGTTCCTCGTGTGTGGGCGGCGTGCCTTGAGACGTATCGGAGGCAAATGCCTTGGCACGCTCTTCCAACAAGCGAACGACCTCGTCTTCTGTCATATCGGGCAGCAGATCGATGACGAGCACATCACCCTCTTGCGCCACCCGCGAAAGGTTGAAGATGACGATGCCCGAAACGCCGTAGTCCTTGAACTGCACCTCGCCCCGCTCGCGCGCCCGGACAGAAGCCGGGTCGCCTTCGGCGAGCACCGACACCTCGGCGTTAGCGCGCACGCCCGACAGCCCGCGAATGGGCTCGATGTCGGTCTTGAGCGAGCAGAGCACCGGCGTGAACGGCACGAGCGTGTGCCCTGCCGACTCCAACAGCGTGCTGCCGCCGCCGCTTGCCACCACAACGGCGTCGGCTTTGACGCCGTCGACGTTGTTCACCTTGGAGTTGATAATCGTGCGCACACCCAGACGCTGACAGGCCAAGCGCAACACGTCGAGCACGGAGTTTGCCATGTTCGAGAGCGGATAGACACGCCCTTCGCGTTCCTCGACCGTGAGCAGGCCGAAATGTTCGAACCAGGCGCGCATGCGCTCGGGACCCCACGCGTCGAGCGTCGGGGCAACGAACTCAGGGGCGTTATAATCGGCCGGCCCCAGCTGCATGTTCGTGAGGTTGCACCGGCCGTTGCCCGTGGCGAGAATCTTTTGCCCCACGCGTGCCGACATCTCGAATATCTTGACATCGGCACCCTCTTGAGCTGCGGAAATAGCCGCTGTAAGCCCCGCGGCACCGCCGCCCAGAATAACCACTTGACCCATATTGCACTCCTGCTGGATGAACGTTTACCCGACGGCACGCACAACGCTGATTATAGACGCTCATAGCGCGGGCGGAAATTCGGGCTTTTGCGATCGAAAAACGTATCTCTTGCCAGAAACGAGCGAGTTGGAGAGCAGGCAAGAGGGCGATTCGCTCTCCACTCCTGTGATTTTTGGCTTGCCCGCCATTTTCAGGCGAGTTGGAGAGCATTTCGAGTTCCCGCGTGCTCTCCAACTCGTTTTTCTTGGCACGGCATGAACACGCCCTCACATATTCACGCGGTAGCGCGCCGGCCCCTCTTCGTAGATGCTGCGCCCCGTGTTGTCGATGGCCACAACACACGGATAGTCCTCGACGACGAGCCTGCGCACGGCTTCCGGCCCCAGGTCGTCATAGGCAACAACCTCACATTCCTTCACAGACGAGGCAATGAGCGCGGCAGCCCCGCCGATGGAGGCGAAGTACACCGCACCGCATTCGACCATCGCGTCGATGACCTCCTGCGAACGCGGTCCCTTGCCGACCATGCCTTTCAGGCCGGTCTCGCGCAGAAGACGAGGCGTGAACGCGTCCATGCGCCCCGATGTCGTCGGCCCGCACGAGCCGATGACCGCCCCCGGCTTGGCCGGTGTCGGGCCCGCGTAATAGATGACCTGGTCGTGCAAGTTGGCCGGCAGCCTTTCGTCCGCGTCGAGCGCAGCGACGAAACGTGCGTGCGCGGCATCGCGCCCCGTGTAGATGACACCGGAAATGCTCACCATGTCCCCGCACCGCAGGCCCGCGATGGCCTCGTCAGAGAGCGGGGTCGTTATATGCTTGACTTCGGGCATGAACACCCCTCCCTACAGCGTGACCGTCTTGTGCCGCGCGGCGTGACAGTTGAGCGTAACGGCAACCGGCAGCGTGGCGATGTGCGTGGGATACGTCTCAATATGCACGGCAAGCGCCGTGACGCGCCCGCCAAAGCCCTGCGGCCCGATTCCGGACGCGTTAATCTCTTCCAGCAGCTCGGCCTCGAGCGCGGCGTAGCCGGCGTCTGTATTGGGAGCGCCCACCTCGCGGCGCAGTGCCTCTTTGGAAAGCTGCAACGCTTTATCTGCGTTGCCGCCCAGCCCCACGCCCACGATGGTGGGTGGGCACGGGTTGCCACCTGCAGAAACGACCGCGTCGACCACGAAGCGCTTCACGCCTTCCAGCCCCTGCGCCGGCTTGAGCATGGCGAGTTTCGTCATGTTCTCCGAACCAGCGCCCTTGGGCATGACCGTGAGCGTGAGCGTGTCGCCTTCCACGATGCGCGTGTAGATGATGGCCGGCGTGTTGTCGCCCGCGTTCACGCGGTTCAGCAGCGGGTCGACGACCGTCGACTTGCGCAGGTAGCCTTCGGTGTAGCCTTGCGCGATACCCGCGTTAATGGCCGTCTCGAAGTCCCCTCCCACGATATGCGCATCCTGGCCCAGCTCGGCGAACACGATGACCATACCCGTGTCCTGGCACATCGGCACTTGGTTCTCGCGCGCAATTTCCAGATTGCGACAGACCTTCTCCATTGCGTACTTGCCGAATTCCGAAACCTCGTCATCTGCCGCCTTGCGCACGGCGCGCTCGACATCAGCGGGAAGGTCGCACGCCGCCTCGATGCACAGGCGCGCGACCTCTTCGGTAATCCGCTCTGCCCGAATCCCCCTCATCGCGCTTCAGTCCTCTTGAGCCATCGCAAGCTCTTTGAGCTCGCGAGCCGTCTGCTTGTCCTTCTCGAACTGCTCGCGCTGTTCGGCCTGGTTGGAAAACGCCACGGCAATCATCAGCTTGATGCGGTTGAGCTGGTTGACCTCGGACGCACCGGGGTCGTAGTCGACCGCCACGATATTGGATTCGGGGTAGCGGCGGCGCATCTCCTTGATGACCGCCTTGCCCACGACGTGGTTGGGCAGGCACGCGAACGGCTGCGTGCAGACGATGTTGGGGGCGCCCTCCTTCACGAGCTCGACCATCTCGCCCGTGAGCAGCCAGCCTTCGCCCATCGTGTTGCAGAGGTCGATAATCTCAGACGCGCCCTTGGCAACCTCGTTG
This sequence comes from uncultured Coriobacteriia bacterium, assembly GCA_949283445.1. The sequence goes on from CASDTD010000216.1 coordinate 4,331, forward strand.
ATGTCCATGTACGGCGCGAAGCGTTTCGAGGCCGCAAGCGCCTTGTTGATGGGCGCGCGCATCTTCTCGAGCAGCGCCACCACGGCCTTCGAGCCGAGGTACTTGTGCAGCGCGGGCGTGAGCTCCTTGTGGCGGAACGCCGGGTTGATGATCGCGAACAAGAAGAAGTCGACCAAGCCGGGCACGACGGCCTCGCAGCCTTCGCTCTCGATGGTCTCGACGATTTGGTTGTTGGCCGTCGGGTGGAACTTGACCAGAATCTCGCCGACAACGCCAACGCGCGGCTTGCTGCCGAAATTGACACAGGGCAGCTCGTCGAACTCCTTCACGATCTGGCGATACACCTTCTTCGCAGCACGCAGCGACATCGTGCACTCGTGCTCTTTGACGTAGTCCATCCACTTGCGGAACAGCGCGTTCGCGCTACCTGGCTCGGCCTCGTAAGGACGCGTGCGGTACAGGCACATCATGAGCAGGTCACCCAAGAGCAGCGCCGGAATGGCGGTCTTGAGCATCTGGGGCGTGACCTCGAAGCCGGAGTTGCGTTCGCCCGTGTCGTTGAAGGACAGCGCGATGACCGGCACGTGCCCCAGCCCCGCCTCGTGCAGGCCCTTGCGAATGAGGCCGATGTAGTTGGTCGCACGGCAGCCACCGCCGGTCTGCGTGATGATGAACGCCGTCTTGTTCATGTCATAGCGCCCCGACGTTGCGGCCTCCATAATCTGACCGGTGACGAGGATGGACGGGTAGCAGATATCGTTATTCACGTATTTCAGGCCCGCGTCCACCGCGCTCGGGTCAACCGAGGGCAGAAGCTCCATGTTGTAGCCGTAATGGTGGAAAATCGGCACGAGCAGCTCGAAGTGAATCGGCGCCATCTGCGGAACGAGAATCGTGTATTCGCCCGACTCCTGCATCTCCTTGGTGTACTCCACACGCGGGAACTCGGTGGAAGCAGCCACGCGGTTGGGCTCGAACTCGTAGGTCGGAGCCGTGGCGCACCCCTCGCAGCTTTCCTCCAGAATCTGCGGAATCGCTCCCTTCTCGCCCACCGGCGTACCGTCGGCCTGCTGACGCAGGGCGGCCAGAAGCGAACGGATGCGGATGCGCGCGGCGCCCAGGTTGGACACCTCGTCGATCTTGAGGACGGTGTAGACCTTGCCCGAGCCCTCGATGATCTCCTGCACCTCGTCGGTGGTGAGCGCGTCCAGACCGCAGCCGAAAGAGTTGAGCTGGACCAAGTCGAGGTCAGTGCGCTGCGTGACGACCTTCGCGGAATTGTACAGGCGCGTGTGGTACATCCACTGGTCGTACACGCGTAGGTTGCGCTGCAGTTCGCCCAAATGCGCGACGGAATCCTCGGTCAGCACCGCAAGCCCGAAGCTCGTGATGAGCTCGGGAATGGCATGGTTGATTTCGTTGTCGATGTGGTACGGACGCCCGGCCAGCACGATGCCATGGGCGTTGTTGTCCTCGATCCACTTGAGCGTTTCCTCGCCCTTGGCACGCATCTGGTTCTTGAAGTCGATGTCGACGTCCCACGCGCGGTCGACGGCATCCGAAATCTCCTTCTTGGAAGGAAACGCCAGCTTGGAGACGTCGACGCCCTTGGCGGCAAGCGTCTTCTTGCGCTCCTTGGAAAGATGCTCGTACAGGCGCATCTTGAGCGCGTCTTTGTCGTCATAGGGAATGAACGGGTTCAGGAAATCCGTGCGGCTCGTGCGCAGCTCGTCGATGTTGAGCTTGAGCGCCTCGGAATAGCTCATGACGATGGGGCAGTTGTAGTGGTTGTTCGCGCTCTGGTCTTCCTTGCGTTCCCAGCGAATGCACGGCATCCAGATGAAATCGACTTCCTGCTCCAGCAGATCCATGATGTGGCCGTGGGAAAGCTTGGCCGGATAGCACGCGTTTTCCGACGGCATGGACTCGATGCCCTTCTTGAACGTCGCCTTCGTCGACGGCTCGGACAGCACGACGGCGTACCCGAGGTTCGTGAAGAAGCTGTGCCAGAACGGGTAGTTCTCGTACATGTTCAGCGCGCGCGGGATGCCCACGGTGCCGTATTTCGCCTCGTCTTTCGACAGCACCTCGCGGTTGAACAGCAGGTTGTTCTTGAACTCGAACAGGTTGGGCACCTTGTTCTTGTTCTTCTTCACGCCCGCGCCGCGCTCGCAGCGGTTGCCCGTGATGAAGCGACGACGGCTGCCCGTCTTGGGGTCAATGCCGAAGTCGTTGATAGTGAGCAGGCAGTTGTTCTCGCACAGGCCGCAGCGCGCGGTGGTGTGCTTGATGTCCAGCTGGTCAATCTGCTCGCAGGTCAGAAGCGTGGAGCCTTCCGCGCCCGCACGGTCGCGCGCGAGCAGCGCCGCGCCCCATGCGCCCATGTTGCCCGCGATGTCGGGGCGGATGGCGTCGTGACCGGCCAGAATCTCGAACGCGCGCAAGACGGCGTCGTTTAGGAAGGTGCCACCCTGAACCACCGCATGGGTGCCCAGCTCGGAGGCATCGCGCAGCTTGATGACCTTGAACAGCGCGTTCTTGATGACGGAATAGGACAGGCCGGCGGAGATGTCGGCGACCGTCGCGCCCTCCTTTTGCGCCTGCTTGACGCGGGAGTTCATGAAGACGGTGCAGCGCGAGCCCAGGTCCACCGGCGCTTCGGCCTTGAGCGCCTCGGCGGCGAAGTCCTGCACTTCCAGGTTCAGCGACGTGGCGAACGCCTCGATGAACGAGCCGCAGCCGGCAGAGCAGGCCTCGTTGAGCATGATGTGCTCGATGACGCCGTTTTTCACGCGCATGCATTTCATGTCCTGACCGCCGATGTCCAAGATGAAGTCGACGTCGGGCTGCAGTTCGCGCGCGCCGCGCAAGTGCGCGACCGTCTCGATTTCACCGCTGTCGGCCTGGATGGCCTCGAGCAGCAGCGCCTCGCCGTAGCCGGTAACCGTCGTGTGCTCGAGCGTGACCAGCTGCTCGCCGTCAGCGCCTTTCGGCATCTTGCTCTCGAGCTCGCCGAGCATCTTGCGCGCCGTGCCCAGCACATCGCCCTTGTTGTTGGCGTAGTAACTGTAGAGAATCTGCCCGTCCTCGCCGATGAGCACGGACTTCAACGTGGTCGAACCGGCGTCGATGCCCAGATACGCCTTGCCGCGATAGCTGGCGAGGTCGCCCTTGGGGACGGTGGCCTGCGCATGACGCTCCTTGAACAGCTTGTACTCGGATTCGTTGTCGAACAACGGGTCAAGACGCTCGACTTCGGAGCCCTG
>CASDTD010000217.1 GCA_949283445.1 uncultured Coriobacteriia bacterium
TCTTGGTCGTGCGGATACCGATGTCCATGACGGTGCCGTTGTGACTGCCGACCTGGATGACGTCGCCCACGCGGAACTCGCCTTCGAAGATGATGAACAGGCCGCTCAGGATATCGGACACGAGCTCCTTGGCACCGAAGGATATGGCGATGGACAAGATGCCCGCAGATGCCAGAAGCGTCGTCGTGTCGATGCCGATGACCATCAGGCAGTAGTAGAGCATGCCGATGATGGACGCGTACTTGATGAAGCTCGACAGCAGACGGCACAGCGTCTCGCCGCGCGCCCCGAAGACGCCCGCGAGCAGGTGCAGCAGCTGCTGCACGATCATCGTGATGGTAATCACGACGCAGGCGATCATGAGGCACGCCGTGATCGCGAACACGTTGAGGCCGTATTCCCATCCGCCGTTCAGGACGTAGGCGAAAGCGGAATCGTCGGGGAATACCTTCTCCTTGAAGATGACACCCAGACACACGACGATGGAGAACACCGCGACGAGCACCTTGACGATGGTGAGCAGGCGCTGTTCGGGCGACTTCTCTCCCCAGTCAAGCGACTGGTACAGCCAGCGGCTCGCCGCAGATTCGGTCCTCGTCACGCGCCCGTCGGGCATCGTCGTGTCGAACGTGCGCGAATCGGGGTCGTCATCGTCGTCTTCGGGCCCCACCTCGGTATCGACCACCGTGCCGCGCGGGCGGCGCACCTCGAAGGTCACCAGCAGGAAGATGAGAATCTGGCAGATGAGGCCGGCAAGCGATGTGGCCAAGGTCAGCGGGACACGCTCGGTCATGAGCTCGCTTTCGGGCTGCACCACGTACACGTAGTTATCGCCCGACTCGAACGAGGAAGCGTAGTACCGCGTGCCGTCGATGGTGATGAAGTCGTTGAAGCCGCCCTGGAGCTGCTCCTGTTCGATGCCATGGCCCGTCGCCGAGGCGCCCTGCAAGGCCGCGTCGGGGTAATAGGAGAAGGTGCCGTCGCCCTTGTTCACCGCGAACGCGAAGCCGCCCTGCCCCATCTTCACGCCGTCCAGGATGTTGTCGAGCTGCACGCTGGAAAGCAGCGTCTCCAAGCGCGAGGAGCGAATGCCCAGCTGCACGAAGCCGTCGGCCGTGCCGGATGCGTCATGCAGCGTGACGCCGATGTACTGGCGCAGCTCACCCGAAATCTCGTCGGGCATGGGGGCCTGGATCACATGGTCGACGCCCTGCAACAGCTTGCGAAACTCGTAGCTTTGGTCAGCCGGGTCGTCGGACAACGTGAAGTTGGTGTACGAGGAGTTCGTCGACGTCAGCACGCCTTCGCCGTTGAAGACGTAGAGGTACTGCACCTGCAGCGTGTCAGCGAGTTTCTGCAGGTCGTCCCTGTTCTTGAGCTCGGGGTTCGCGTCGAGGATGTAACCTGCCACCTCGGCCTTGTTCAGGTAACGCTCGTTGTACTGCTGGGTCAGCTCGTCAGCCTGTTCGTTCACGCGTTCGATGGTCTGCTGGATATCCGTCGCGCGCTCGCGGCTGGAAACCGATTCCGCCGAAAGCGAGAAGAGCGTCTGCATGTAGAAGGTCACGACCAGCACGAGCAGAAAGCCGACGAACGACAGGATGACGGCCTTCTTGCCGATGGCCATGTTGAAGCGGAACGGGCCAATATCCTTGTAGTTCTTCGGGTTGTAGCCACGCTTCTCGTCTTCGCGCATGACGAAGATGCCGTACAGCGCCACGATCATCGCTGCGGAGAAGAAGATGAACAGGATGACACCCACGGTGAGGTTGCGCGACGCGACGAGCTCGCTTTCCGGCACGGCGGACAGATAGTACGTGCCCCCGATTTCCGAAACGCCGCAGTAGAGCTTCTCGCCGTTGAACGTGACCCACGTGAAGGTGCCGTTTTCAAGATCGGCCACGTCGAGACCGCCGTCGAGGGCATCGGTGCCGACGAGGTCCGCGTTGGGATGATAGGTGACCAAGTAGTCACGCGCCGAAACCGAGAAGACATAGCCGCTCTGCCCCACGGACACGCCGCTCAACACGGCGGCCGTAGAGCCGGTGCTCTCCACAAGCTCGTCGAGCTCTGCGGGGTTTTGCTCGATGACGGCCATACGCGTGCCGTCGATGCGCGCGGAGTAATAGCGAAACGTCGAGCCCCTTCCTTGAACTCGACTTCCACGGCCTCGGAAGGCTCCCCGCTCTTGAACACGGTGCGCAACTGGTTATAGCGCTCGAAGGAGAAATCGGCCGGCGTCTTTTGCGCCTGAGCGACCACCTTGCCGCCGCGCTCGACGACCATGACGTTATCGACGTCCAGAAGCTCCTGGTACTGGCACATCTTGGCGTTCGTCGCCGCGAAGCCCGTGTCGTTGTTGGCCATGAACGCGACGTCGGCCGCCTTGGAGCGGTAGATATCGTCGAACGTCTGCGTGTTGGTGGCGGTCTCTTCGGCCGCCGTGTCAAGCAGCGTGGGAAGCTCTTCCATCTCGCGCTGCATGTCGGCCTTGTAATTGGAAAGGGAAATGCCGTCTTGCATCGTCGCGAGAACGAATCCCATAGCGGCGAGGCTGACCACGACCAAAGCGCCGAGCAGCGCGGCCTTTATCTTGAGCCTGTGTGACATCGGTGCCCTCCTAGTTCCACTTGTCGATCAAGGCGGCGATGGTGCCGTCATCGAGCATTGCCTGGACCGTTTCCGAAACGGGCTGAGAAAGGGCCGACCCCTTCTGCGTCGCCACGCCGTACTCTTGGTCGCCCAAATTAACGTCGAGCAGGCTGCGCTCGTCGTTTTTGTATGCCTGCGCGATGGCGCCGTCCATGGCCGCTGCATCGACTTCGCCCGTCTCGAGCGCCTCGGAAAGCTCCTCGTACGAGGGGTACTTTTTCACGTACACGCCCTGGTATTGCGTGAAGGTATCGGTGTCCTCGACGACATCGGAGCCGATGAGGCCCAACTCGTGCATCTTGATGGCGAAAATCGGGCCGGTGTTCGAGCCGTTCATGATGCCCACGTTCTCGTCGACGAGCTGCTCGACGTCGGTGATGAGCGAGCTGTTCTCCACCATCACGACCGCCGAGTCCGTGTAATACGCGGGAGAGAAATCGAAGTTCTCGATGCGCGTGTCGGAAATGGAATAGCACGCGATAAGGCAGTCGACCTCGCCGGCGAGCAGCGTCTCTTTGCGGTTGTCGGGCGTCACGGTCACGTACTGCACGTCGGAATACCCCAAGCGCTCGGCCAGCTCTTCGGCGATGTCAATTTCCAAACCGTAGTACTTGCCGGTCCGCTCGTTCAGATAGCCGAAGTTCATGATGTCGGAACGCACGCCCACCGTGAGCGTGCCCTTACCCGTCGGCGTCGAATTGGCGCTGCATGCGAACAGGCCGCACGCGGCGACCGCGAGCAGCGCGGCAAGAAGCAGCGAGATTCCTCTCTTCACGTTTGCTCTCCCTTTCCCCTAGCAAAACGAAGCGCCCGGTGCCGGTAAGCGTCAGGCGCAAACTTCGCGATTATGGCAAACGAACGCCGCTTGAACACGAGAAAACGGCACTGTCAATCTCTTTTTGAAGAACAACCAAAACAAAAGGGCCACACGCTCAAGGCGGGTGGCCCTCGCAGCATTTCCCCGCGCGCACGCAAAGCGCGACGGACACATCGCCAGGTGTCGTTTACTGGGCGTTTTTCTTCGCGGCGACAGCGAAGCATGCCGCGACGATGGCGACAACGGCGTACAGGAGGTTCATCCAGACAGGACCCTGCCCGCCCGTAAGAATCATGATGACCTGGAACACGTTCACAATGGCAATGATGACGGCACACACGATGAACGGGGTCATGTGCTGCGGGTTGCGCGCGCCGCGCACGCCCAGAATTCCCGTGATGAAGCCGAATACGCCCATGATGATGAGCAGAATACCGCCCGTTTTCGCGATGGTCTCGACGTTTTCGATAGCAAGATCGACCGAAGAGGCACCGAAGAACATGATCGCGCCCGTGGCGATGCAGGCGATTCCGTAGAGAAGGACCAGGATGCTGATGCCTTTGACAATGCGGCACTGTGGTGACATAGAACTCCCTTTCACATAACCAGACACAAACGGCGGCTATTGTGCAGGAGCGTTAGGCACGGGGCAATACGTTCAACGAACTGTTGAGCGGCAATGTCAGGAACACAACATGCGGATGAGAGACGACGGGTCGGAAAGCAACTTGACGAACGCGGGCGCCAGAGAAGGACGTGCAGTCTTCGCGATATTCAGGCACAGCGAAATGGTCTGTGCCCCCTCGCCCTCGATGGGCACCATACGCACCGTGTCCATACCCTTGAAAAGAGCCGGAATAGACGCGCAGAACACGTAGCCCAGGCCTTCTTTCAAAAACTTGTCGAAATCGAAGTTCTCCGTGCAAGGACCGGCATAGACAACAGGCGAGGACAGCCCGGCCTGCTGGTAGATGGTGAGCACCGATTCGTTGAAGTTGTCGAACTCTTCCGAGCGCAAGACGGGGTAGTCCTGAAGATCCGCCGCGTCAACATGTTCACGCGTGGCAAGCGGGTGCGCTGTATCGACGATGACGCCCGTTGGCATGCTGCACAGACGCGTGCACTCGATTTCGGGGTTGTCCAGATCACCGATGGTGATGATGGCGTCAAGACCGCCTTCCAGCAATCCGTCGACCCCCTCCTTCA
>CASDTD010000218.1 GCA_949283445.1 uncultured Coriobacteriia bacterium
AGAACGTTCTCGTTTTGCCCGAGCGCTGCGATATGCCCTGGTCGGACAAGCAGCCCGATCTCAAGGTGGTCGGTGCGCGCACGCAGGCCATCGGCGCGTTGGCGCTGGGGCGTGCGGTCGTCGTCGTGGCCTCTGCGCGCGCCTTGCTGCGCACGGTGGCGCCGGCTTCGGGCAACGTGTTCTCGCCGCTGGTCATCACGCGTGATGAAGGCGTGGCCGATGGGGCAACCGGCGAGCTGCTCGCATACGAGGAAGTTCCCGAGCAGCTGACGGCGCGCGGGTACAAGCGGCTCGAAGAGCTGGACGGGCCGGGCACGTTCACGGTGACCGGTGACACGATGGACATTTACGCGGCCGGGCAGACGGCGCCGGTGCGCGTGGAGTTCTTCGGCGACGACGTCGACGGCCTGCGCCGGGTCGTGGCAAGTACCGGGCAGACCATCGGCGAGCTTTCTCAGGCCGAAATCTGGCCGGTACGCGAATATGCCGTCAGCGCGACGGGGCTCGAGCGCTTGAGGCGCGAGCTCAAGCCGCGTCTGGCCGTCGACCAGAAGACGGTCGACGAGGTGAAGATGCTCGAAGACGGCATCGAGTTTCCCGCGCAGGACCGTTACCTGCCCTATCTGTATCAGAAACCCGAACAGCCCATTGCCCATGTGAGCAGGGACGCTCTGGTCGTCGTGGCAGAGCCGCGTTCGCTGTTCGATGACGCCTCGCGCCGTTACGATGAAATCTGCGCCATGGCACGCGAGGCCGGCATTTCCGACGACGAGGTCAATTTGCTGTTCACGGCGCCCGCCAAGATGGATTTCGGTTCGCAGCAGCGCCTGACCTTGCTGTCCATCATGCGCGCGGGCGGTGCGGTCGACGTCGATTTGGCTGTCGAGCGTCCCAGTGTGCAGGGGCGCGAGGAGAAGCTCTTCTCGCTTGTGCGCTCGCTGGTTGCCAAGAACACGACGACCGTGTTTTCCGTGCCCGACCGCCATGCGCGCGAGGACATCGAGCTGACGTTTTCCGACCATGCCGTCTCGTTCGTGGAGCGGCTGAACGACTGCGCCGAGCCGCTTTCCCCCGAGCATCTCAACATCATCGACGTCGATGTGGCGAGCGGCTTCGTCATGCCCGACGCGCATCTAGCGCTCATCTCGCTTTCGGATCTTTCGCGCCGTAGCGCGCATCGCAGCACGCACCGGCACATCGACATCACAGAAGTGACTTTCCCGTACCAGCCGGGCGATTACGTCGTGCACGCAAGTCACGGCATCGCCCTGTTCAAGGGCATGGTCAAACGCGAGGTGGCGGGGATGGAGCGCGATTACCTGCTGCTCGCCTACGCGGAAGAGGACAAGCTCTATGTGCCGGTCGAGCAAATCGACCGTGTCACGCGTTACGTGGGGCCCGACGGTTCCGCGCCGCGGCTCACACGTCTGAACACCGCCGACTGGACACGTGCGGTAACCAAGGCGAAGAAGTCCGCCAAGAAGCTCGCCTTCGACCTCGTCGACCTGTACGCGCGCCGCTCCTCGGTCAAGGGCTTCACGTATTCGAGCGACAGCGTCTGGCAAGAGGAGATGGAGAGCATCTTCCCGTACGAGGAGACGCCCGACCAGCTGCGCGCGATTGCCGACGTGAAGGCCGATATGGAATCGGACAAGCCCATGGACCGTCTCATCTGCGGCGATGTGGGCTTCGGCAAGACGGAGGTGGCGCTGCGCGCGGCGTTCAAGGCCGTGAGCGACCACCGCCAGGTCATGATCTTGTGCCCGACAACCATCCTGGCGCAGCAGCATTACGATACCTTCCACGACCGCTTCGCGCCCTTCGGCATCGAGGTCGAGGTGCTTTCGCGCTTCCGCACCGACGCGCAGCAGCGCCGCGCGCTCGAAGGGTTTGCCGCCGGCACGGTGGATGTGCTGGTGGGCACGCACCGCTTGCTCTCGCGTGACGTGAACCCCAAGAACCTGGGGCTTGTCATCATCGACGAGGAACAGCGCTTCGGCGTGCAGCACAAAGAGCAGCTCAAGAACTTGCGCGAGTCGGTTGACGTGCTCACGCTTTCCGCCACGCCCATTCCCCGCACGCTGCAGATGTCGCTTTCGGGCGTGCGCGACATGTCGCTCATCACCACGCCACCGCCCAACCGGCGCCCGGTGAAGGTGCACGTGGGCGAGTGGGACGAGGACATCGTGAGCGGGGCGATCAGGCGCGAAATCGAGCGCGGCGGGCAGGTGTACTACGTTTCCAACCGCGTGAAGACCATCGACGACGCCCTGGCCCGCGTGGCGGACGCCGCTCCCGAAGCGCGCATTGGCGTCGCGCACGGGCAGATGAGCGCCCGTGCCATCGAGGCGGTCATGGAGCAGTTTTCCGCCGGGGAAATCGACGTGCTCATCGCCACGACCATCGTGGAAAGCGGTTTGGATAATCCGCACACCAACACGCTCATTATCGAAGATTCGCAGCGTTTGGGTCTGGCGCAGCTCTACCAGCTCAAGGGCCGCGTGGGGCGTTCGCGCGTGCAAGCCTACGCGTATTTTCTGTTCCCACCGAACAAGCCCCTCACGCAAGAAGCCACCGAGCGCCTGCAGGCGATAGGGGAGTTCACGGATTTGGGCAGCGGCATGAAAGTTGCCATGCGCGATCTGGAGATTCGCGGCGCCGGCAGCTTGCTGGGGGCGGAGCAGAGCGGCAACATGAGCGCGGTGGGTTTCGACTTGTTCGCGTCGATGCTCGCCCAAGCCGTCTCGGACGCCCGCGGGGAAGACGCCATCGCGCACGAGGAGGTGCGCGTGGAGGTGGGCGCAGACTTCCTCATTCCCGAGGAATACATGCCCGCCGCCGACGAACGCGTGCTGTTCTACCGGCGCATCGCCGCCGCAGCCACCGTCGAGGACGTGGAGCGCGTGGAAGAGCAGATGCGCTCTGCAGCCGGGGCCCTTCCCGAGCCGGCGCGCAACATGCTCACGCGCGCGCGGCTGAAGGCGCTTGCCGCGGAATGCGGCGTCACGTCCATCGTGCAGTCGGGAAGCAAGGTCGTCATCCAGCCAGTGAGCGGCGCGCTGAAGGCCGCGCTCGACAAAAGCGACGGGGCGCGCAAGACGATGGAGCGTCTGCGTGCCCTGTATTTCGCGAAGTCGGAGAAGTATCACGTGCCCGTGCGGGACGGCGAGCCAGTGCTCGAAGTCGCGCTCGAGGCTCTGAACGCGTTGTTCGACGTGGCCGAAGCGAACAGCTAGGGGCGAGCGGGTGCCTTTGTCACGTCAGGCCTACGGGCACCCTGCTGACTGTCTGCACGCCTTGGACGGGGTGGGCGCGCGCCTGTTCGTGCGATGCGCGTTTGTGGAGCTTTTGTCCCAAGCGGAGTGGGCAGATGCATGGTTGACGAGCTTTTGCCTGCATTTATCGTCATGCGCTGGGGCAAAATCTCGTGAAACATGCGTTTTCGTTTCGTCGCTCTTCGTCACCGGGACAAAACCTCGTCAAACGTGTCCCCCCCCAGCACGCGCGGCTTGCAGGAAGCGTTGCCCTATCCGTTGTGCATCTTGTTCCAGGCGTCGATGGTGCTTTGCATGGAATCCATCTTCGACTGCATGTCGTTGTTCGAGTTCGTGATTTGCTCGAGCTGTGTTTGCTGGTCGTTTACCTGCGCGTTCACGGAGCCGAACTGCCCGAAGACGCCGCCTTGCAGCACGAAGCGCAAGATGAGAATGACGAGCAAGACGGCGGCGATGGCCAGGCGCGGCATGAGCGAGCTCTGCGTCTGCGCCGGTGCGGGCTGGTTGAGGCGCGGCTGGCGCATATCACGTTGCGACATCATCTGCGACGAGCGCGAGCGGTAGTTGTTCGTGTTCGGTGCGCGACGTCGCATCTGGTCGTCGACGTAAGGCGTGCGGTTGGCGATGCGCGACGGCGTCTGCTGGTAGCGCTGCCGCTCTTGACGCGGGCGGTCCATCTGCGAGTGCTGTCGGCTTTGCTGCCCGCGGTAGGGGCTTTCGGCACGCGGCTGACGCGGCGCGTTCGCGCGTGGTGCTTGTCGAGGTGGGCGGCTGTCATATCCATCGCGACGGGAGCGCTGGTCACCCCGGGTGCTGCGGTACCGGTCGTTGTCTCTGCGGTAGTCGTTCATCACGACTCCTCATAGATAGAGGTCTGGTAGAAGCCGGGCGAGTCGTAGGTCAACGTCGAGAACGTGTAGCCCAGCTCTTTCAGGCCGTCGATGATTTCCGGCAGAGCTTCGGTTGTCGTGTCTTTGCCCGGATTGTCGTGCATGAGCACGCAGATGGGCGAATTCGTCTTGGCGAATTTCTTCGCTTCAGAAAGAACATTGTTGACGATTGTGTCCTTGGGCGTGTGCCCGTTCACGAACTGCGAAGGCTCGCTGTCACCGGCCAGGACGTTCCAGTCGAAGTACTGGTAGCCGCGCTTGATGATTTCCTGCGGCAGAGCCTTGCCAATCTCACTGTTGTAATAGGCGATGGTGGGGCTGCCGCCGGCAAAGCGGCAGATCTTGATTTCATGTCCAACAGCTTCTTCCAGCACCTTCTTAGTTTTGTCGAAGTCGCTGGTGAAGTAGTTCTGGACGTCGCCTTTGTAGTAGCTGTACGAGCTGTCCTGCGCCCAGTCGTGAATGCCCACGGCGGAACCCTGTGCCTCGATTTGTTTGCAAAGCTCCAAGTCGAGATAGGGGAACTCTTCGGTGTCTGCGAGGCAGAACCAGGTGCCCACCACGCCTTTCTCCTTCAGAATCTCGAGGTTCTTGGGCGTGAGGCTTTTGCTGGGGCCGTCGTCGAAGGTGAGGTAGCAGACCTTGCCCGAACCGTCTCCGTTAAAGGAGAGGCGTCCTTGCGCGTTGCGCCATTCCAGAGTCTTGTCGGAAAGCTGCGCGGTGAGTTCCTGGTTTTGCGCCTGCGCTTCGGCAACCTGCCCTTGCAGCGAGCTCAGGTTCTCTTGCGCCTTCGCGGTCTTGCCGCCGATGACCATAAAGAGCACCTGCTGGCCTATGACCAGCACGAACAAGACCACCAAAGCGATGGTCAGGATGCGTCCTATGTCCATGTTCCTCGAGTTCATGACACCCATTATCCCATAAAACGGCAGAAAGCCCCGATAATAGTGCGTTCGTTGGCAAAGGGAGCGTCTCGCGCCGTACATGCGCGCGAGTGGACTCGGGCACTTGGGGCCTCTGCTGAGTCCCTTAGCATGCGCATGTGTACTCAGCAGCTGGGGCACGTGCGCGAAAGGGGCCCGGCGGGGACACGATGCGCCGTGATTCGCCAAGCCCCGTGCTCGGCAGGGGCGTGAAGTGGCGCGCTCGTGTTACAACAGCTTCTTCAGGAAACGCCCCGTGTGCGATTCCGGTACCTGCGCGACCTGTTCGGGCGTGCCGCAGGCCACGATGGCGCCGCCTCCGTCGCCGCCTTCGGGGCCGAGGTCGATGATGCGGTCGGCCGCCTTGATGATGTCGAGGTTGTGTTCGATGACCAGCACGGTGTTGCCGGCGTCCACGAGGCGCTGCAGCACGGCGAGCAGCTGGCGCACGTCCTCGAAGTGCAGGCCGGTGGTCGGCTCGTCCAAGATATAGAAGGTCTTGCCGGTCTGGCGCTTGTGCAGCTCGCTGGCGAGCTTGACGCGCTGGGCTTCGCCGCCGGAAAGCGTCGTGGCGGGCTGGCCCAAGGTGATGTAGCCAAGGCCGACGTCTGCCAGCGTCTGCAGCTTGCG
>CASDTD010000219.1 GCA_949283445.1 uncultured Coriobacteriia bacterium
GATGCCGTGGCGTTCGTGCTGGAAGGCACGGGTCAGTTCATCATCGATGGCGTTGAAAACGAGGTTCCGGCTGGTAGTGCCATCGTCATGCCCAAGGACGTGCCCCATGCGGTGAAGGGCGTCACGGCGTTCAAGATGCTGCTCGTGGTCGTGAAGTAGGGGCGTGCGCGTAGTACGTCGATGAGGACGGCTGTCTGCAGGAGACTGTGGACAGCCTTTAATTAAAGTGCTGTTCGGGCTGAGTGAAAGCTTATGCAAAAAAGTTATCAAATAGTAACATAAGTTAACGTGCGGAAGTACCCTTGTCTCTATAGTGTCAACGTTGACAGGGTATATCCATGTAGGAATGCCGCTGTTTCTGGTTGATTCCGCCAAGACAGGCGGATTTTATTTGACGCTGAGTTAGCTATTGCTTACAGATGCTCAGAGGATGAAAGTCCGGCTTGATGGTAAGGAGAAAGGGTGACAGATGGCACATATGAGCGAATCGGGGATAACCCGCCGCGATTTCATGAAAGGCGCTGCTGTGACTGCTGCAGGCATAGCAATTGCCAGTTCGGGCATTGCAAATATCAATTTGCCCCGAGCGTTTGCGGCGGCGGATCTGGCAGATGGTACGTACAAGGTGAACGCGAACTTGTACATCAGCAAGCGCATCGTGCTCATCGGCGTGAGCGCGTATTTCACGAATCCGACCGATCCAAATGACGGGCAAGGCATGCCCAGCTCGCCCAATACCGAGCTCAATGCAATCATGGTGGTGAAGGACGGCGTGCCAACTGTCACGGTGCCGCTTGTCAACGAGTGTTTCATGCTCCTCGAGGCCGAAAGCGGCGGAGGCGCCGTTGTCGTGGGCACAAAAACGCAGGCAGGGGTTTATCCCGATGAGGATGGAAACACGCTCACGCGCATCTCGGAAATCACCTTCGAGCTTGCCAACACGGGCGGTGAATACGAGCTTGGCGCCTGCAAGGAATATGCAGCGTACCAGAACCCGCCGTTTCCGATGTACATGCTTGTTCCCGGCTACCTTGAATGGACGGCCACGCTTTCTGTCGATTTCTCAACAGCTGTGACGGTGTGATATGAGTGCGAAAGCGAAAAGCAACCCGATGCGCAGAGCGCTCTCGTTCGTCCTGGCGGCGCTTCTCGTTTTCTCGCTTGTTCCTGCTCCGGCCTTCGCGGCTCTGGATGGGCAGACAGGCCAGGAGGATACGAGCGTCTCCCTGCAGGGCTCAGATGATTCTGCAGACGGGCAACAGGCCGATCAGCCTGAAGAAGGCGAAGAGCCTGGTGCTGGTGGCGAGGTAGACGGCAAGCAGCCTGCTGACGGCGAGGAAAGTGACGAGCTGCAGGCGACAGGCGTCACCGAAGCAGATGATGCCCAAGAGGGCGACGAGGACGCTGGGGGTGGTGAACAAGAGGCGAGCGGCGACCCTGCCTCTGGCAATGACGAAAAGCAAGATGTCGAAGCGACTGCTGCTGACAATGAAACCGACGAGGCAGAGGCTCTCGAATATGGTCGCTCGCTTCTGATGACGGCATCTGCGCGTGCTATTGCAGATTCGGAAAATCCCAATACTCCCGTGAAGACAGGGCAGTATGCTCCGGGCACGTATACCGTGACGGCGAACCTCTTCATACCGCGGGACAAGAACCCCCTGATTAACATCCAGGCGTACGCGACGAATCCGGACAACCCGTTGAGCATCGTCGAGGATAACGACCCGAGCCTGGTCACAGGTGCCGTTCCCAACACACATATGGAAGACAACGCGCAGCTCGTCGTCGAAGAGGATGGCACGCTGCTGCTTACGGTTCCTGTTCTAAACCCCGTATTCACCATTCAGAAGATTGGCGATGGTGAGGGCATCAAGGTGGTCAATGTCTCTACCAAGGCGGGCGAATACGGCCCCGTCGGTCCTAACGGAACCGTTGCGCGTGTCGATTACGAAAGCCGTATCAGCTCGGTGACGTTCGAGCTTTCCGATAGCGGCTACACCTCCGATGGGAGCTACGGTTACACGCTGAAAAACTGCACCGAGTACCCAACGCTTCTCGGGCGAGACTGGCATGTCGACCTCGACCTGACGGTTGATTTCTCTGGCGTTCCCGCAGCCAGCAAGTATGTGGCAGACCCCGTTGTCAACGAGCTTACCTACAGCGGGTCCGCCCAGCAGGGCGTGAGCTTCGAGAAAGACAAATGCGATGTCGTTGAAGGCGACATGCAAGCCGTGAACGCGGGAGACTACTCGCTTGTTATCAAGCCGAAAGAAGGCATTACGTGGCTGGACGGCACCACGGATGCTCGCACCTTTAACTGGAGCATTGCCAAGGCGCCGCTCGTGAAAAGATACGAGACAGTCATCCCCTGCGGTACCAGCGCACAGGAGGTCATCGACTCACTGCCATCGGCAGATGCGGTTAACGCTGGGTTCGAATACGACGGGTTCGTCGGCGACGATACGGCAGAGACGGTCGATGGGCTGCAGACGCAGACGTTTGTCAGCTGGAATCTCGGAAACTTGCAGTATGCCCAAATGATGCCAGCTGTCTTTCCGCTGGCAAGCTGCGTGCCCACGGCGTTGAAAGGAAACATGAGCGGCGAGAATGCCGATACCGCTAACTACGACGTGAAAACCGAGGCAATCGCGCACGTGGCGATGAGCGAAGATCAGGAACCTGAAGCGTTCGACGTCGTCTATAACGGACAGCATCAGCTTGGCTTGAGACAGGCCGATGGCAACGCGTGGGCATTTTCTTCTGCTGACTCCCCTTATCAAAACCCCACGCCGTGGAACGATTTTAGCGAGGGGGTCTTGTACAATGGCTTACAGGTAAAAAGCTTCGTGGACGTTGGCACGTACACGGTGGAGCTCTCCCCTTCGGAAACCTGGTTGTATGCTGATGGGTATTGGCCTGACGGCACGAATGACCCGCGCGAGTATTAGTTTGCTATCACGCCAGCCACGCTCACGGCATCGGTGAAGGATGTTTATATCCATGAAGGCGAAGAACCTACCTTCGATGTCGAGGTTTCCGGTTTTGTCGCCAAAGAGAGTG
>CASDTD010000220.1 GCA_949283445.1 uncultured Coriobacteriia bacterium
CCTGTCCGCTACCGCCAGCGCCCTTTTCGGTCCACTTGGCGTACAGGGTCAGATCACCCCGCACGGGAGTCTCGAAGCCATAGGCCTGTTCGCACGACTCATCCACGTACCAGCCGCCGAACGCGTAGCCTGCACGCTGCGGGTCTGCAGGAGCGGAGACCGTATCGCCATTGACGACCTCGACGACTTTGTCTTCTGTCGCGTCGATGCCATCATCGAAGGTTACTTCGTACGTGATAGTCTCGACATCGGCGCCCTCGGCCGTGGCGAAGTCGTTCGCAGCGGACTCATCGTCGAAAATCCAGCTGTTACCCTGCCCATCGACGACCTTGTGGCCGCCGCCGTTGGCGATGGCATCCTCTTCGGCAGGATAGATGTCATAGGGCGTTTCGCCGGACGTGACCACCACGGCAGAATCAGGTGCCAGGTAATCGCCCACCGTCGCGTTACTGAACGAGCCGCCCGAAACGAAGCCCGCGTCGTCTTCGTCTTTGAAGTTCTCGGAAGTGATGTCGCCGATGAACTCGCCGCCCGTGATGGCCATCTCAATCTTGTCGATGGAAGCCTGGTCGTTCTCCATGACATTATGCTGAATGAACGCCGTGTGTGCCTCGACGCTGCCGCCGTTGACCGTCACCTTGACGGGCAGCTTGGTGGAATGTTGCGCGACGATGATGCCACCGCCATCGACAGAATTGCTGCCGCCGATGCTCTCCTTGGGGTAGACGATGGTTTCGCTGGTATCGCCCTTAATGATGCCGCCATTGACCTCGAGCTCGCCGGCGCGAATCTCCACGCCGCTGCAGCCCTCGAGCGTGCCGCCATTGACGACCAGCTTGCCGTATTGCGGGTGATAAATGGCAGGGCCAGCCACGCTTTTGACCGTGCCGCCGTTAATGGTGATGAGCGTGTTGTCCTTGGTGCCGTCCCCGTTGCCGCTGATGCCGAAGGCGTAGGCCTCGATAGTCGCGCCCTCGTTCACCGTGAGCTTCGTGGCAGTTGCCTCGTCAAACGTCGCGCCCGGCCCGTTTCCATAGACGTTCACGCCGTAAATGTAGCCACTATTGCCCTCGACGGGCGCGCTGTTGACAACCGTGCCGCTGTTCATCGTCACCTCGGCGCCATCCAGCACGCGCACGCCGTAGCCATCGCCGCTTGTCGGAACCTGAACGGTGATGGTTGCGCCCTCAGTCGTAAGCGAGGTGCCTTGACCCGTGACTACGACCGCGAACGTGCGAGCAATCTGGCAGGTGTCGAACACCGTACCGTTTTTGAGCACGCTAGAACCGCTCGCAAACGTGATACCGGCATCGTCTTGCTTCTCTTTGCCCACGATTGACAGCGTCTTGCCGCTCAAGTCGATAGTGATGCCCTTATCGATGACGACAGGGTTGGTCTCGGCATCGGTCAGCAGCGTGACCGTGTCGCCGGCTTTCGCCGCCGCGACGGCCTCTTCAAAGCTCGTGAACTCTGTACCGTTGACAGTGGCAACGCCGCCGTCCGCACGGGTCGTGCTAGAAGCCGCCTGCTGTGAAAGAAGCGCCGGAGCCGTCTTCTTCGCGGCGTTCGTCTCTACGCTTGGCTGATCAGTCTCGTCTGCCGGCGTCTCTGTTGCGTCTTGCTGCTCGCCGTCAGGCGTCTCTTCGACAGATGCAGCACCTTCGCCGGCCCCCTCGTCCGCTTCTTCGACAGACGCATTATCAGGCTGCCCGCCATCAGGCTCTTCTCCCGCCTCGACAATCGTCGTGCTTTCCTCGACAGGCGCTATCTCGTCGCCTGCCCACGCGCCAATCGGCACGCACAACGCCACTGCGAGAACAAGAGACATCGCAATGGCCGTAGCTTTCTTAGCTTTCGGCAGCTTTCTCATCGCATCAGCTTTCCCTCACCCAGACAACCGAGACACCAGTTCGGCACCTGCTTAAAGACATACACGGTGAGAGTGCCCTCCCCCGCAACGTCTTGTCAAAGGGAAAGCGATGAAAATATGCATCATTTCTTATATAGGAGAGCTCATTGTGTTAGTAGCAGCACCCTTCCCCTATACACAAGACGAGCACTTTGCACTTGAGAGCTCTCATGAGTATGGAAGGCCGCGCGCTGCGGACACTTGGAGCCCTTCGTGAGTACGGAAGGCGTGCATTGTGGACACTTGGAGCCCTTCGTGAGTACGGGAAACAGGGAAACGGTACTCAGCAGGGGCACCAAGCGCCATGAAACACACGGCGACACACTCAGCAGGAAGGGCAAGTGTCACATGAGACGCAAAGACGTACTCACGAGGGCCCTCAAGTGCTCGAGCCGCACGCGCAAGCCCCTACCCCACCCGGCGCAAGCGCGCCGCGAAATGCCCGTCGGGACAACCGTCTGCCGGCACCGCCGCAAAAAACCCTTCGTCGGTAATGC
>CASDTD010000221.1 GCA_949283445.1 uncultured Coriobacteriia bacterium
GGTTGCGAAATCGCCTCGCTCATGGCGCCGGTCGAGATTCTCACCGGCGCATCGGGCGACGTGCGCGCCGTGCTCGCACAGCCCCAGATCATCGGCCCGATGAAAAACGGCCGCCCCTCCCCGGTGCAGGCAGAACGCGAACCGGTCGAGCTTCCCTGCCAGATTGTCATCGTCGCCATCGGGCAGGATATCCAGTCCGAAAGCTTCGAGGCAGCCGGCCTTGCGACCACGCGTAGGCGCTTCGACGTGAACGACGAAACGCTCGCCTGCCCGAACGCAGACGGCGTGTTCGCCGGCGGCGATTGCATGCGCGGCCCCGCGACGGTCATCCTCTCGATTGCCGATGGCAAGAAGGCGGCGCGCGCCATCGACACCTACCTGGGCTTCCATCACACCATCGACGCGCCTATCGACATCCCCACGCCGCGCCTGGACGACCGCGTCCCCTGCGGGCGCTCCGTCATGGGCGAGCGTTCCCCGAAAGAGCGCAAACGCGATTTCGAGCTCGTCGAATACGGCCTTTCTGACCAGGAGATACGTCAAGAAACACTGCGCTGCCTCAACTGCGATCACTTCGGCTGCGGCATTCTGCACGAGAACGGGAGGACGGCATGGTAAACCTGACGATAGACGGACGCGACGTCCAGGTTCAGGAAGGCACGACCATCCTCGAAGCCGCACGGGCCAACAACATCGCCATCCCGACGTTGTGCTACCTGAAGGAGCTCAACGAAATCGGCGCCTGCCGCGTATGCCTCGTGGAAGTGGAGGGCATCGACCGCCTCATCGCCGCCTGCAACAACCAGGTAGCCGAAGGCATGGTCGTCAACACTGACACGCCGCGCGTGCGCAGCGCCCGCATCGCGAACCTTGAGCTCATCCTCTCGCAGCACGACCGCCGTTGCCCCACGTGTTTCCGCAACGGGACCTGTCGTCTGCAAGCCATCACCGACGAGCTGGGCCTGCGCGAAGTCCCCTTCGAGGGCAAGTTCAAGGACCGCCCCATCGACGCGCGCTTCCCGCTCGTGCGCGAGCCGAACAAGTGCATCAGCTGCCTGCGCTGTGTGGCAACCTGCCAGAAGGTACAGGGACTGTCCGTATGGGACCTCGTCGATTCCGGTTCGCGCGCGCATGTCGACACGGCGTCTGAGAAGGACTGCACCTACTGCGGCCAGTGCATCACCCACTGCCCCACCGGCGCATTGCACGAGCGCGACGACATACAGGCCGTGTTCGATGCCATCTACGACCCCGACAAGATCGTCATCGCGCAGGTCGCGCCCGCCGTGCGTACTTCCTGGGCTGAGCGTCTCGAGCTCAAGGGCGCCAAACCCACAGTCGGGCGCATGGTCGCCGCCATCCGCCATTTGGGCTTCGACTACGTCTTCGACACCGACTTCGCCGCCGACGTCACCATCATGGAGGAAGGCAGCGAGCTTTTGCACCGTCTGCAATCGGGCGAGAAGGGCCCAATGTTCACCTCGTGCTGTCCAGGCTGGATTCGCTTCATCAAAAACCGTCACCCGCAGCTGGTCGGCAACGTGTCGACGACCAAATCGCCCCAGCAGATCTTCGGGGCACTGGCAAAAACCTATTACGCCAAATTGCTCGACGTCGACCCGAACCGCATCTTCGTCGTCTCCTACATGCCCTGCACGGCAAAGAAGATGGAGGCAGCCTACCCCGACATGGACGCGGCCGGCACCGAGCACGACGTGGACGCCGTGCTCACCGTGCGCGAGCTCACCCGCCAGCTGAAGAGCCGTTTCGTGGACGTCAACCTGCTCGATGAAGAGGAGTTCGACGAGCCCCTTGGCATCGCCACGGGTGCCGGCCACATCTTTGGCACGACCGGTGGTGTCATGGAAGCGGCGTTGCGCTCGGCCTACTATCTGGTCACGGGTAAAAACCCCGAACCCGACGCCTTCAAGGAAATCCGCCAGGAAGGCCCCGCACGCGGCTGGCGCGAGAAGACCTTCGACCTGAACGGGACGCCGCTTTCCATAGCGGTCACGAGCGGCTTGGCAAACGCCGACGCGCTGTGCACGGCCATCGAACGCGGCGAAGTGGAATACGATTTCGTCGAGGTCATGGCCTGCCCCGGTGGCTGCGTCGGCGGTGGCGGACAGCCCATTCACGAAGGCTTCGAGCCGGCAGCCGGGCGCGCCGAGGTGCTGCGCGACATCGACGTCGAAAGCGCTTTGCGCTTCAGCCACGAAAACCCCGCTGTCCAGGCATGCTACGATACGTTCCTGGAAACGCCGCTTTCGGAAAAGGCGGAAGTTCTGCTGCATTCCAATCATGCAGACTGGAGCATGCCCTACCGCGTCGATATGCACGGGACGGAAGTGCCCGTGGCATAGAGCCGCACGGCAGATTTGCCTGCGCCCGTTTCCCCAGCCGCACCGCGGCTCTCGACGCGGGAAACGGGCGTTCTGTTTAT
>CASDTD010000222.1 GCA_949283445.1 uncultured Coriobacteriia bacterium
CTGGGTGCAGGACGCAAGCTACGAGGGTGCAAAGGCGGCGCTGCAGACCTCGCTTTCCAAGCTCGGCCTCGACTATCTGGACCTCTACCTCATCCATCAGCCGCTTGGCGACTACGTGGGAGCTTGGCGTGCCATGGAGGAAGCGTACCGTGCCGGCACTATCCGCGCCATCGGCGTGTGCAACTTCTATCCGGCGCGTCTGACCGACCTCTGCGAGACGGTGGATGTAATGCCCGCCGTCAACCAGGTAGAACTGCACCCGTTCTTCGCGCAGGAGGACGCGCTTGCCACGATGCGGGAATACGGTGTTACGCCCGAGGCGTGGGGCCCCTTCGCGGAGGGCAACCACGGCATCTTCACGCACCCCGTGCTCACGGCCATCGGCGAGAAGTACGGTAAAACTGCAGCTCAGGTGGCGCTTCGCTGGAATATTCAGCGCGGTGTGGTGGTTATCCCCAAGTCGGTGCACAAGGAGCGCATGGAACAGAACATCGACGTGTGGGACTTTGAACTCTCCGCTGGCGACATAGCGCAGATCGCCGAGCTCTCCCTCGACCATAGCGAGATCGTGAGCCATGATGACCCCGCCTTTATGAAGATGCTCCACGGCTTGAAGCTGCACGTGTAGAGTGGAGTAGGGAACTAGCTACGTGCCGCCCACGCATGACCGAATACGTGGGCGGCACGTAGCTTCTTGCCGACAAAGCCCTCGGCTATCCCTCACGGTTATTCAGCGAGAGGCGGCAGGTCTTTTATCTTGCGTGCCGGAACGCCTGCCACTACGCTGTTGCTGGGCACGTCTTTGGTGACGACGGCGCCCGCAGCTACCACTACGTTGCTGCCGATGGTGACCCCGCCTGTAATCACGCAGTTCCCGCCAATCCATACATCATCGCCGATTGTGATGGGCTTGGATATCGCCAGCCGTTCGCGCCGCCCCTGCGTTTCGAACGGGTCCCGTCGTCGCGATGAGCGTGCCGGGACCCACCATGCAGAAGTCACCGAAGGTCACCGACGCGCCATCGAGGATGGTAACGTTGAAATTCGCCGTGAACCTTCTGCCTACGGTGATGTTCTTGCCGTTGTCGCAGTGAAAGCCGGGCTGGATGTCGAGCTCGGGGCCCGCCGCGCCAAAAAGTCTGCGCGCAGCTGCCTCGCGTCTCGCTGCGTCGAGCGGGTCTATCGCGGCAAGTTCGGCGCATCGTGCAGAAGCCGTGTCCTTCATTGCGACGAGCTCGGGGTCGTCGTATCGGTAGGGAAGCCCCGCTTCGAGTTTCTCCATTTCCGTCATGTTGGCCTCGTTCATGTGTGTTCCTCCCGTTTTCTCCTGGCGGCAAGGGCGAGACGTTTCGTCGTCCTGCTATCGTGCCATATTCGATGCAGCAAGGGGTCGCAAAGGGCCACATCAAATGTCGCATTTTTACTCAATACACTGAGTAAAATTACTCAATAGAGAAAGCGTCTGCGTGTCAGCGCAGCTGGTCCGCAATTCTGGCGGAGAGCATACTGGAAACCGATAATCAAACGTTACTTAATGCCTAGAGGTTCATTGCGAGGTGAGGCAATATGGCAGGCAGAATCTTCGTCACGGGAGATGTTCACGGGCGAATCGACATAGGCAAGCTCGGCTCGAAGCTCTTCCCGCAGGGTCGCAAACTCGACCGTGACGATTACGTCATCATCTGCGGCGATTTTGGCTGCGTCTGGAACGGGGATAACCAGGACCGTTACTGGTTGGATTGGCTCGAGGACAAGCCGTTCACGACGCTGTTCGTCGACGGCAACCACGAGAACTTCGACATGCTCGACGCGATGGATGTCCAACGTTGGATGGGCGGGAACGTGCACGAAATACGTCCGCATGTCCGGCATCTCATGCGCGGCCAGCTGTTCGACTTGCACGGTCGGCGCTTTTTTACGCTGGGCGGTGCGCGTTCGCATGATATCGAGTTCCGGCTGCCGCGTATCAGCTGGTGGGAGCAGGAGCTGCCGACGCTCGACGAGCTTGCGGCGGCGGAAGCTACGCTCGATGAGTGCGGTTGGCAGGTCGATTGCGTGATCACGCATTGTGCCGCCGCGAACGTGCAGTACCGCCTCATGCCGACGTACGACAACGACCGGCTGACCCGTTTCTTGTTCGATGTAGAGCGTCGCTTGGATTACCGGGCCTGGTTCTTTGGCCACTATCATGAGAACAAACGTGTGGGGGAGCGTCAAATCGCGGTGTACGGGGATATATGGGAAATCGTTTTGGGTCAGTCGCCCGATGACGACGAGCTCGTGCTCGTCCGCGAAGGATAGACAGCGGCATCGAACGGCGAAAGCTTCGCGGTTTCAAGTGACTGTTCGTGTTATTTGAACGACGGCGTTTTTAAGCGTCGACACTTGCTGTTCGAGCGCGCGAGGCGAAGCTCGGCGCCTGCGCCAACACGACACCGGCAAGCACGGTCGCTACTCCCACCCATTCGACAACACCCATGGGCGTGCCCAGTACAATCATGGCGACAAGCAGACCCATGGGAAGTTCTGCCGCCGACAAGATGGTGCAAACGCCGGACGGCAGGTGCGGCGTTCCCAGCCCGAACAAGATGACGGGGAGGCACAGCGCGAACAGCGCGGCGATGGCGGCGTAGGGAGCGAACCCCTGGAAGAGCACGCCGGAGGGGAAGAAGTCGGGGCAGGCC
The DNA here is from genome assembly GCA_949283445.1 of uncultured Coriobacteriia bacterium. Next base: position 2,685 of record CASDTD010000222.1, read on the forward strand.
ACGAGAGAGAGGATGGCCGAGCCGGCGACAACGATCATGCCGCGCTGCGCGGGCGAGCAATCTGCCTGCACTTTTCCGGAGAACGTGACGAACAGCGCACAGGAGACGGAGCTGCCCAGCGCACACACGATGCCCACGGGGTCAAGCGAGCTGAGGTCGGTGGCGTAGAGCCCACTGGCGAATACGGTTCCCGCCATAATGATGACTGCCGCCATGATTTGGCAGATATGGGGCATGCGTCGTGTGGTGATTGCTTGGATGACCAGTCCGATCCAGGTGAACTGGAACAGCAGGGTGAGAGCGACCGGCGCGGGCAGAACGCTCATCGCGTAGCAGTACAGAATGGACGTGACGCAGGTGAGCATGCCAAACCCCATGAGCTTGAACACAGTTTTCGCGTTCAGCTTCGCGATGCGTTTGCCGCGCACGCGGTTCAAAAGGACGAGCAGCGCGAAAATCGTCAGTGCAAGCCATGCCTGCCCGGCGACCATCTGGTTCGAGGTGAATCCGGCGGCGTAGGCAAGCTTGTAGGTGGTTGCCATGACGCCGTAGGAGGCGCCGCCCAAGAACACCTGTACAGATGCTATGACTTGTCGCGAAGAGCCGGGTTTTACAGCGCTGGTCTGCGGCGTTGCTATAGTGTTGACGGAAGCGTTTTCCATGCTTTCCTTTCTTCGTTTATCGAATTCGGGGCAACAAAAAGCCACGCACCCGATCGCGAATTGTCCGACTCGGGGGCTTGGTTGCCCGGAATCGAGAAGCTTCGCTTTCGGATGCGTGGCGAAAAGATAGCGTTGCGCCCGGAAAAATCCACGCGTGGTTTTAACGGCGCATATTGTACTGCCATCATGCGGAATGTCAAATGCGCCTGTTTGGTATCAGGAAACGCAGACGAGTGGTCTGTGACCCTCTGTCACGTTAGAGCAGCATGTAACGGCTGAGGTTCTTGCGGCTCGTTACGCCGAGCTTTTCCATGGCGCGCGCGAGGTGACGCTTCACGGTGTTGATCGAGACGCCCAGGTGGTCGGCAATCTCCTGGTTCGTCCAGCTGCGGGCGGCAAGCATGGCCGTGGCGAACTCGGTTGTGGTGAGGTCGTCTGCCACTTCGTCTCCCGTGACGGGGTTGTGCACGCGCCGCCAGCCGGCAGAGAAGCGGTAGGTTATGTCGATAATGCGCCTGAAGTCGTCTGGCCAGCCAGGTTTGATGACCGACTCCAGCATGCCGCCGAGAAGACCGTGGTGTTCCCCGAAGGCCTCGATGAGATCGTCGGGTTGTGCGAGCTCCCACGCGGCCAGGAGATGTCCGCGCGCCTTTTCGACGTCCTTCAGGCTCATGTAGTCCATCACGGCGACGAGGTGCAGGTAAATGGCGGGGATGGGATACGCGTCCGCGCCCATGGGAAGCGTCGCCTCGACGATGCCCGCGCTGTGGGCGTACTCCCCCTTGAGGTAGAGCAGGTGTGCCTGCACGTAGAGCGCGAAAGCGCGCAGCCCCTGGGGCAAAAGCGGCAGGAGCTCGTCGGTGGCGGGCAGCTCTTCAGGCAACGGCAGGTGGAGCAGCACGGCTGCGGTGGCAGAAATGAACGCAGAGGCGGCTCCGAGCTGCGGCGAGCGTTCGCCAGCTTTGATAAGGATGGCGTTCATCTGGTCCAGAAGAGCCTTGGCTTCACGTGCCTGGCCCAGGTGCAGGTTGGAATAGGCGCAGATCAGGCAAGCAGAGAGGCATGCAGTGACATCTTGCGAATCGAGGTAGGGGGCGGCGGTTGCGAGCGCCAGCTCGGGCTGACCACTGAAGTAATAGTACTCTGCGCGGGCGATATCCTGCCGAGGGCCGACTTCCATGCCCTCGATCGCCTCCTGACAGCGCCCGGGGGCAAACGGCGTGTTCATGAGGGGCATGAGCGTCTTCGCGACAAAAGGCATTCTCGTGTCAGGGTTCGTTGTCGATCCTTTCTTTAAGGTGGCGTTATCTTGTGACGTCATGTCGGTCATGTAGCCCTTTCGTTGCGCTGTTACCATCTGACCCGATGCTCGGTTTTCTCGAAAGTCAGGGCGATTCCTCTCTCTGAGAGACATCGCAGCAGCGTGTATCTCAATTTTAGTCGATGACGATTGACGTGGTCATCGCTTCTATTCGGATGTCGAGTGTACTTGAAGCTGGTCTTTGCTTTCCTTCACCCGTTTTGACCCCTTGAACGGGTAATATACCGCTTTCGTCTCTTTACGGATAATTAAATATGCGCATGCTTTGCTGCTCGTACGAGACGAAGAGAGGGGCGTCCGCCATGGAGAAAAGGATACGTTCGTTAGTCGCAGTTCTTTCGGCGGTGGTTCTATGTTTCGGATTGCTGCCAGTGTCCGCGTTTGC